>JBBRVL010000041.1:0-15806 GCA_038246925.1 Chloroflexia bacterium | reverse complement strand
AGTGAGCCTGCACCCAGTGTTGGGGCAAGTGGAGGTGTACCCACTTATGGTGGCGGGCCATCCTCAGGGGTTGGCGGGGGTATGGGTGGAACTAGTATTGGTGGCCCCAGTGGACCCAGTATTGGCGGAAGTGTACCTCAAGTTAATACGACTAACCCTGCTGTAGTCAATGAGCCTGCACCGAACGTACCTGCACCCAGTGGACCTGCATCCGCTGCACCCAGTGGTGGGACGGGTGGAGGTGTACCCACTGGTCCTGTATTTGGCGGTGGGCCATCCATAGGGGGTATTGGTGGACCGCTTGGACCCAGTGGATCCACAGGACCGCCAATTAATACGACTAACCCCACTGTACCCAGTGAACCTGCACCCGTTGGACCCGCACCCAGTAGTGGAACAGGCACAGCACCTGGACCCACTGGTCCTGTTTATGGTAGCGGGCCATCCTCAGGAGGCGGAATGGGAGTACCCAGAACAGGTGGACCCAGTATTGGTGGGGCCAGTGGACCTGGTATTGGTGGAAGTGTACCTCAAACTAACACGACTAACCCCGTCGAACCTGCAGCCGCACCTGCACCCGTTGAACCCGCGCCGAGTGGTGGGACGGGTGGAGGTGTACCCACTGGACCTGTATTTGGCGGTGGGCCATCCTCAGTGGGTGGAGTGGGTGGAACGGCTGGACCTAGTATAGGCGCACCCACTGGACCTTCAACTAATACGACTAACCCCGCTGTATCCAGTGGACCCACATCCAGTGGTGGGGCAGGACCTGTATATGTTGGTGGCGGGCCCTCCTCAGTGGGTGGAACGGCTGGACCTGCTATAGGTGGACCTGCAACTGTGGGACCGGCAACTAATACGACTAACCCCGCTGTGTCCACTGGACCTGTATCTGGCGGTGGGCCATCGTCAGAGGGTGGATATAGTCCGCCGCTTGTACCCGTTGGACCCGTTGTAGAAGGGGACAATTTACCTGTACCCGGTGAGACCGCTGCAAATACGGGCAATCCGGATAAGGACGAGGAAGAACGATGGATGCCCCAGGAATTGTAATAAACTCTGGAAATGAGCGACCAAAGAAAGGCTCAAAGGCTTTCCCTATGTCACGCATCGTAACATTTGGCTGTCCATCCTATGGCGTGCCCGTCAAGACGCTCGACGATGTGCTTGCGTGGCGCTTGCTAAAGTTATCGGGGGTTTAAGGAAGGAAGCAAATGGCAGAGAATCAAAGCACAGAACATGACGACCGGCAGAGAAGCAGGCAGCCTGATATAGACGCTGCGCGGCATGTAGGTGAGCTTGAAGGCTCGCTCGCGCCTGAGGCTCAATCACTCTATTCAGGGGCGCTCCTGGGAGACGCCCGGCTGAACGGGCGGGGCAACCAGCCTGTGAAGATCGCCACAACGCAGAGGATGCAACGGACCTACGGCAACTGGGCCGTCCAACGCGTCTTACAGCGCAGCCAGCACAGCGCCGCAACTCCACATTCACCGCTACCAAGCCTTCCTGTGGCGAGCGTGCAGCGCCTAGGTTTCGATATGGAAGACCTCACTCGGCTAGCATCTCTGAGCGGAAGTGAACCTGAAACGACTGCACCCAGTGGCGGCCAATCCTCAGAGGGCGACAGCGATACGGGGCGAGTAGGTGAAAATAGTGTGCTTGGACCCACTCCGCGCCATCAACAAACTGGACCACCCGGTGGAAAAGTTGTCCCTTCCAGTATAAGCACTTTGAACATGGCAGTTGCGAGCCCCCAAGATGGACCTGCCCCTGGTGATCCGGATAAGGATGAGCAAGAAGAACAATTGTCGCCCCAGGAGACGGACGAGTGGGCCTAGAATAGGTCCACATAATCCGCTTGCAAGCCCTCTATATAGTTGACCTGAAACTCAACTTAAGACGCCTGCGCCCAGGGGACACGCACCCAGTAGTAAAAAGAGAGGCATGACAGCTTCTCTGATGGCGCGGATTGTTGGACTTGACTGCTCCTCAATTGGGACTTTGAGCAGGACTCACCCACCAGACCAAACATTCGACTCCTTCCTGGGGAAGAGGATAGGCAGTAAGGATAGAGCGGTATCCGTGGTGGCCGAGCAGTCGGGGAAGGCGTGCTGTAGCTCTTCCAGCGACCTGAACCCAAAGAGCAGTTGCAGGAAGGTGAGGTCGGGGAAGGCCGCACCTCCTTCCTCGACACGTTCGGGCTTCCAGGCTTCCACGAAAATGCGTCCCTCCTGGAAGCTGAAATGTAACCCGCTGCGGTAGAAGCTAATCTTCAATTCGCCTGTGTAGCCCGCCTGAACCGATTCCGCAAGCCGTTTTTCAAGGACAGGAATGATGTGGCGGGCAAATAGAGGCAGGTCGGGCACACGAATATACCAGGCGTATGGCTTATGTACGAGGGAGAGCTTATCCATAAGGATATCGTACACCGGGTGGTGCTCGCCCATGTTGAAGGAAATGGCTCGGAAATCTCCGCCATCGCGTTTCGCATACTCTTCACCTGTGGCATCCAGGTAGCGCAACACGCCCGGCGTTACGGCCAGGAGGGGCACGCCGGCCTTGACCTCATACAAGCGCACCCCCAAAGTTGTACCCCATAATTTGCGAGAGTGTACCAATAGCCCAACAGGCTTGCTCTCCTCTGTCTCAATCACCCGGAAATCGGCGCGAGAACCGCTCTTCACATTACGCCCCTCGATGTCGTAGCGCCATAGTGCCTCATCGCGCACGGAAGCTATCAGGGATCGCGACGTTGCTTGCCTGTACATTTCGGTAATGAAAGGCACATCCTCCAGCGTGGCCCGGCGAAAGCGGTACAACTCCCGTTCTCCTTCTTTCAAACTGGGCACGCTGGACCTGAGGGCGGCGCGGCTGGCGTCGAGACTAAGGGCCATTTCGTAGCCGAACTGCCGGTAGTACCAGGGTATGCCCGTGATGCCCTGCACTAATTCGCCTCGTTCCGCGCTCCATCTGTGGACCTCGTTGATCTGGAAGCGCACCAGGCCGCGTCTCCGGTAGGCAGGGTCGGTGCTGACTATATCAGGCTGCCCGAACGGGAAGGGAACACCTTCATATGTCCACGTCTGCGAGATCAGACACATTGAGGAGACGATTTTTCCTGTGGCTGTGTCCTCCACTATGATGAAATCAGAAGGCCTGAAAGTAGGGTGATGCCCACTCATCAAGTCGAGCACAAAGCCGTGAAGTCGCTCGAGCGGGGCGTCTCGCCAATGTCGAGCAGCGTATTAGCGTGGAAATCAGCCACCCTTTCGCGGTCCTCGTAGGTCGCCTTACGCATAACCAGCCCATCGCCCATATGATGAAGGCTGTCTTGTTGCGCACGTGTGTCTTGCGACAATATATTCTCCTTGCCTAGTGCCCGTATTGATATGAGCTTACCAGGGCCTGTGTCTTAGGCTAGCAAACCATACCCGGTCCTTTTATAAGTTGTAACAACTCTGCCCCATCTGCGTAAATACAATGAAGATGATACCACGACATGGCAGGCATCCTGCTACTATTACGCTTTGAAAGTACCAGGGCCGCCTTGCCAGGCGGAATACCGAAATAAGTAGGAGATGAAAGACTATGGGTTTCTTCGACAAGCTCTTCAGCAGGAATGAGGAACCTCAACAGCAAGGGCGAGGCATCTATGCCGGGGGACAAAATCCTCAGCAGGGCCAACCCCAGCAGATGACGGACGAGCAAGCAATCGCCCGCTACCGCTATATGCTCCAGACAGCCCCTCCCGAGACAATCGAGCAGGCCCACGAGGAAGCGTTCAGCAGGCTCACGCCTGAACAGAGGCGCATGGTGCTCGATCAGTTGCGTACCACGCTGCCTGATCATGAGAAGCAAACAGCGACAGCAAACCAGGACGACCCTCGCTCCCTGGCACGAATGACAACGCGAGCCGAGATGCGCCAGCCCGGCACGATCGAGCGCACCTTCAGCAATGTAGGTCCTATGGGCGGTGGCATGAGTATGGGCGGGCTGATGGCGGGTAGCTTTTTCAGCAGCATGGCCGGTATGTTCGTCGGCAGCATGATCGCCAACCAGTTCTTTGGTGACTCCGGCTACAATGACGGTTTTACCGACGGCTACCAGGAAGGTGATACCAACAGCGAGGGCGGTGAAGGCGGCGGTGATACGGGCCAGGATGTTGGTGGTGATTATGGCGCTTACGATGGCGCGCAGGCCGATGTTGGTGGTGATTACGGTGGAGGCGATGTCGGGGGTGGAGATTTCGGAGGGGACTTCGGCGGCGGGGATTTTGGCGGGGGCGACTTCGGCTAAGATTTCCCTGCGCCTATCCACCCCACTAGAACCGAGAAGGTAGATTAGGGAGAGGGCTGCTGTGGTATAATTGCAGGCTGATGACTTGCTTTGCTCTGTCTAAAACCAGTGTCATCAGCCTGTAACAGAATTATACTAGAGTGAGATCAGACGGTTATATGCCAACCAAACCATCAAAAACGCTTGAAACCTTCCCAAACCCACACCCACAGAACGACTACGAAATAGATATAGATTGCCCGGAGTTCACGGCGTTATGCCCGATGACCGGACAGCCGGACTTCGCCACAATACACATCAACTATAAGCCCGGCCCCCGTTGCGTCGAGCTAAAGTCGCTGAAGCTATATATCTGGTCGTTCCGCGACGAGGGGCACTTCCATGAAGATGTCACCAACCGCATCCTCAACGACCTGGTGGAAGCCCTAGCTCCCAATGAGATGACCATTACAGGCGACTTTGGCGTGCGTGGAGGCATCAAGACGATTGTTACCGCCCGACACAAGAGCAGCAAGCAGTAAGACTAGTCAGCCTGGGCGAGAGGTTTCAAGCTCACTCAATAGCTGCCCGCTGCGGTGCGACTCTCCTCCGTATGTGCGTGTTTCCGGCCAGGCTATCCGAATAGCGATTTCAGGTCATTTGCTAATTGGTCTATCAGCCCTGGGTGGTGGTCTACCGGCATTCCTATACAGACGTGGTCGATGCCGGTAGCCAGGTAAGGCTCGATGCGCTGCCGCACACCAGATGCTTCCTCCGGCGATTTGAGATAGAACTGCCACGACCTGCGTATCTTGCCTGGGTCACGGCCTATCACGGCGCAATGTTCATCCAGCACGTCGTTCTTATGCCGGACTTCTTCGGGCGAGCCGCCTGGTGCGTTGTATATATTCGCGTGCTTTGCGACTACTCGTAAGGTCAGCTTCTCACCTCCGCCGCCAATCGTGAAGGGCGGGTACGGCTTCTGTACAGGTTTCGGCTCGTGGCGCGCTTGATTCAGGGTGTAATATTTCCCCTCAAAACTGGCCTGCTCCTCGGTCCAAAGCAGCTTGAGCATTTCACAGGCCTCATCAAGCTCGCGGATACGCTGGGCGGGAGGTGGGAACGGAATGCCGTACATGTTGTACTCCAACTCGAACCAGCCCGCGCCGAGTCCCATATCGAGCCGCCCGTTGCTCACCTGATCGATAGTAGTGGCGATCTTGGCAAGTACCGCAGGGTGGCGGTAGCCGTTGCACCCTACCATCAGCCCCAGACGCACCCGCCTGGTGACAGCCGCCAGTGAGGCGAGTAGCGTCCACCCGTCCATGCACGGTCCCTCGACGTGCCCGTTGATCGGCACAAAGTGGTCGAACATCCAGAAGCCATCAAACGTGCTTTGCGCTTCGGTATCCTGACAATAGGCCAGGATGTTCTGCCAATCGCGGTCATGCTGGGCGGCTTTGATGTCTATGCGGAGGGGGAAGTTGGTCAATGTATATCTCCTCTGCTTACTTTTTTATTTGAATCACAGAGGACACAAAGGACACAAAGGACACAGAGGGCACAAAGGATTTTATTGTCTTAGAATAATCTGTAACACGTATTGAACGGTACAATACTCAACGTTGCTCTACTCTTGCATGATGAGTGCCAAAACAATAAAACCTTGGTGTTCTTCGTGTCCTCTGTGTTCTCTGTGATTCAACAGTTTACCTCGCCCTTGATATGGGCCATCGTTCAAAGTATCGCCAGCAGGCGGTCTATCTCTTCATCGGTATTATAGAAGTGGGGGGAGACGCGGACCACGCCGACGCGAACGGCTACAATAATATTCTCGGCCTGGGCGCGTGTCAATAGATCGAGTGGGTCGCCCTTCGCACGGAAGCAGACGATGCCGGAGCGCTCGGCGGGGAGGGTCGAGCTTATTATTTCATAGCCCTTCGATTGTAGGCCGTCGATCAGCCTGTCTGTCAGGTAGAGCACCTGCGCTTCAATGCGGGCCGGTCCTGCTTCCAGTATCATCCCGAGTATGGCATCAAAAGCCACCAGGCCGCTGACGTTTACCGTGCTCCCCTCGAAACGCGAGGCTGCTTCTACCCAGGGCTGACCGTAGTTGAGATGCTCATCGCGCTTGACTACGCTGTACCAGTTCGCGGTAAGAGGCCACAGCTTATCAAGGCTCTCCTGCCGCACGTACAGCATGCCAACCCCCTGCGGCCCCATGAGCCATTTATGCGCGCCGGCCCCCATGAAGTCAATCCCACATTCGTGTACGTCTAATTGCAAGGCGCCTAACCCCTGTATCGCATCGACGTTGAACAGGATGCCGCGCTCACGGCATAGCTGGCCTAACGCAGCAAGGTCGTGCCGCACACCGGTGGAGAATGCCACGAAACTGACGCTCAACAAGCGGGTGCGCTCGTCTATGGCCTCCAATATATCCTCGAATGCGGGCCGTCCATCCGTGAGGGGCACCAATCGCGTTTCAACTTGCAGCCTCTTCAGGCCGAGCCAGGGGTATACATTCGCTGGGAACTCGCCTTGCAGCGTGACCACGTTGTCACCCGGTCGCCAGTCGAGGCCGTTGGCTACGAGGTTCATTGCCGAGCTTGTGTTTTGTACCCAGCCGACCTCACATGGGTCTGCTCCGATTAGACGGGCCATCTTGTCGCGGGCGTGGTCTACCACCGGGAAGTATATATCTTCACTGAGCACGCCGGTTGTGCTCTGGGCCTCCCAGTAACGCGCAAGCGCATCCAGCCCACGCTGCGACATGGGCGAAACCGCTGCGTGGTTCAGATAAGCATAGTGTTGGGTAACGGGGAAAAGTGCCCGATATGAGGATAGTTGCGAGTTGTTAGTTGTTGGTTGGTTAGAGTCAATATGTCCTCCAGAGGATACGATTTTATCATGGAATTGTGCCGGTGAGTAGCATTTATACTAGCGTGTCACTGTTCAGACTCGATGTGGATATTTACTCACCGCAGAGGCGCAGAGACGCTGAGGACCTTACGAAGGGTCTGTGCGTAGGAGTTGGGGATCAGGAACAATAACAAGCAACCATAATAATCTCCTCGTCTCTGCGCCTCTGCGGTGAAATATTAACTGTATCACTTCAAGTCTGGATATTTTCATACGAACGCCTCCGCAATTGCAGCAGGACCACAGCCGCCAGGATTAGCGCCCCGCCCACCAGCTGAGGCCATGCGAGGTTCTCTCTGATAACGAACGCCGCCAGGAGAGTAGCGACCACCGGCTCGAACGTAGCAAGTATGCTGGCAGTCCCTGCCTCCAGGTAACGCAGCCCGGCGGTATAGGCATAAAGAGCGCCGATTGTCTGTAGCAAGGACAGCATGAGAAGCAAGGCCCACGCGCCTGCGTCCGCCCCCATCGAGAATAACTGACCAACGCCCCCGCTGTCCCCCACTCCCAGCAGAGCTACCAGCAGAAGGCCGCTCCCACCTATCGAATAGACGTAGAAGCTCATAGTAGTGATAGGATAGCCACGCTTTAGTGACAACTTGCCGAGGATGCTGTAGAGCGCGTAAGTGAATGCCGAGCCGAGACCGCACAGGATACCGACCACATTCAGCGCCAGCAGACCAGGATCGTAAGCGCGAACCACAAGCGCGCAGCCGAGGAACGTCAGTAGCAGCGCAACGCCCTTTCGCACTCCGAACGGCTCGCCCAGGAAGCGCCAGGCCATGAGCGCCACGAAGATGGGAGCAGTGTAGAGCAGTACAACCGCCGCAGCGACGCCAACCAGCACGACAGCATAAATGTAGAGCAGAAAGAACGCGGTCACACCCAGAAGTCCAAACGTGAGAAATATCGGCAGGTCTGCCCGACGAACGCGAAACATACCCCACCCCCGACCAGTGAGCGCAAGGGCTATCCCCAGCAGGCCAAGAGCCAGAGCAGCCAGCGCTCCCCGCCAGAAGACTATGGTGAGTGGGGTCAGGCCGAACCGGTCAGTGCCATACGTATATATCGTGCCGAGCGTGCCCCACAGGGTGGCGGCCAGCAGCACGAGTAATATGCCCTTCAGTTGCGGATTATTCATTCTTGAGTGGTCAGTGCTCGATGATCGATAAGGCTCAAGCTATGGGGTATTTCAGATCAGCGTTGCACGCCAAGTATCCCATCGTAGACGTTGCGGGTGAGGCGGGCGGTCTGTTCCCAGGAGAATTGTGCTGCCCTCATGAGACCCCTGGCGCGGTATTCCTCTATCACCTCCGGGTTGGTAAGCAGCCGCCGCAAGGCCGATACTATGTCGCTCACTGACGTTGGGTCGACCATCAGCCCTGCGTCGCCTACAACTTCCGGCAGGCTGGCGACATTCGAGGTGACTACAGGAGTACCGCACGCCATAGCTTCCAAAGGGGGAAGACCGAAGCCTTCATACAGAGAAGGATAGCAGAAGAGGGCGGCCCCAGAGTAGAGCGCGGGCAGCTCGGCATCCGGCACGTAGCCTGTGAACTGTATACGGTTCCTCAGACCGAGACGTTCGACCGCTGCCTCCACCTCAGATCCGCGCCATGTGCTGCGTCCCACGATAACTAGCTGCACGTCCTGCGCCTCTGCCGCGACAGCCCCGAACGCCTCGACCAACCTCGGTAGATTCTTGCGGGGTTGCACGTTACCTACCGCAAGAATATAGCGACCGGACAAGCCATATGTCTGGCGCACGCGCTCGATTTCGCTTTCAGGCTGTGGTCTGTATTGCGGCCCCGCAGCCAGAGGAGTGACTACCACCTGCTCAGGGCGCACGCGGTAGAAGCGGACGATATCCCGTCTAGCTGACTCGGATATGGTGATAACACGTGCAGCGCGGCGCACGCTTGGCCCAACAAGCAGACCGAGGATGAGGCGCACCCTGGGAGAAAAGAACTGCGGGAAGATGCGGTACGATACGTCATGCACGGTCACCACCACAGGGCAGGGAGATCGAAACGGCGCAACATAGGTGACATGCAGCAGGTTCATCTTATCTGCGCGCATCAGCCGGGGGTAGAGCCAGGGTATGCGCACGAAGGCAGGCACATCCATGAAGCGTCTGAGGGCGATACCATCCTGCTCGATAAGGTCTGGTGGTATCGCCTCCGGGTGGGGTGTGTAGAGGTGGTAATCATACCCACCCAGCTTGCCGAGGGCCGATGCGAGTTGCACGACGTAGACCTCGTTGCCGGTCTCGCGCTCGCCGACCATGTGGGCGTCGATGGCTATTCGGTGCACGTTTGTTCCGCGCCCAACCCCAATGCGATCCTCCGTTTCGTGATCCGCGTAGTTATAAGTCAACCTGTATCTTCCCTGAAACTCTGATTGAAAGCTAAGGCTTGTCCTCGGAAATTACCGCGCGGACTTCAACATTACGGAACCAAGCTTCGCCTATGCCACGATTCCTGAGGATAATGACTAGCTTATCACCTTCCGCCTTTGTATGTGCAGAAAACAATGCAGACCCCCAGTTGTCACTGGCGGGAACACCATATCCGGCACCTGTTGGAAATGTGTCTACTAACTTTCCATCTCGATCAAAGACTTGCAAGTATACTCTCTGCATCTCGTCAATCACCCTGTTTCGGTATTGAAAACTAACAAGGTATTGGCGATTGGGCTGCGCGTTCACCGACTGCGTGGCATTAAGGTTGTCGCCAATCTCGGTGCCGGTCAGTACCAGGGCATTACCTTCAGTTGTTTGCTCGACACGTACGGAAGAGTCGCCTGGTACGTTCCAGGGCAACAAACCCTTCTCTTTATCAGATGTAAAATTAGAATTGATGAGAACGTTGTCTCCTAAACGGCCTGTTTTGCGGAATAGCCGTAGAGTGATTCCCTGGGCGTCCCAATAGGGGTGCTTAAACTCCTTGACCAGTCGATACTGAGCTTTAAACCAGGGCTTTTGTAAGTTGGGGTTCAGGTTGCCCTCATAGCTCACCAACACCCAATCCGGCTGGTAATATAAATAGGGCCATTCGTAGTCACCTGTTAGTATGTGCGCTGCCACGCCGGGTGCCGTTAACCCTAGAGTATCAAGGACGTAATACTTAGGCCCAAGAAAATAAGCCAGCGCCCCAGGTTCAGGGGTTGCTAGAGAAGCGCCCTCCGGCATTTCTTTCTTGATATAGTCCGCCACCGGAATGAAGCTATATGTATGCAGATGGACTGCTTTTGGCCCGGTAATCGCTGCCAGCCCGGGGCTTATACCGGATATACAAATCCAAAGGTAGATAGCAAGTAAAGGTAAGGTTGCTAAATATGCCCACTTGGGTGTGGAGAAAGGCGTTCTCATACCCCATAACTGTGACCTTCTGTCAGCCTCCGAGGTTAGTGAACTATGGGGGACAGCCCAAAGCTGAAGGTGTAGACGCCTGCCCGAAGCCCTACGTGCCGACCATATCAAATTTGCGACCGCGACAGCTCCATAGGCGCTCATGAGTAAATAAACGACGAAAAGCAAAGTAGCATACCACGGCCAGAACGTAACCTTCAAAAAGTTATAGGCATAGATATGCGCTACGCCCCAGACTCCAACCAGGGCAGCAGCATCACGCCGCAAGACTGCGGCCACAAGTCCCATGAGGGCGCTGAAATTAATGAGCGTTCTTATAGCCTCGGGTATGCTGTTGAGCACGATTACTCGCATCAGGTCGGGCGAAGTCAGGCTCCAATTCCCCATCAGCACCTGAGCCTTTTTGGCGAGAAGGGTTCCCGGAATTGGCGATCCGTAGAAAAACCAAGCAAACAGCACCCAGGGCACTACGGGCAACAAGAAGAACAACAGAGCTTGCGCATCACTGTATATCTGCTTTCTATCCCGTTGTGCGAACCACTTGAGGATCATGGCGAACACAACCACGGCAAAAGCCAGGGCTGCGTCAGGTCGTACCAGCGTGGCGACACCCAACAGCAGCGCGCCTAAAGGCAAACGCGTTGGAACGAAGTACAGGCCGAGCACTACCAGTGCTATGCACGTCAATGTCTCATGCCCACTAACCAGGGCCAGCGGCGGTAAGGTAATAATCCAGACTGCGAATAACAAGCCTCCGAGGTAGCCTAGCCAGTTGGGGAAGGATCGCACAAGGAAAGCATAGCCGGTGATGCCGGTGATGCCAACGCTGAATGCTGAGACGTATCGACCCAAGTGCGGGATGTCCAGCAGCGTCACGATATTGGCCTGGTTGGTGCCAAGCAGCATAGATAACAGTTCAGAAAGATGCAGGATACGGACGGCGAGATGCAGAACTGCTAATAAGATCGCGAAGCCTGGCGCAGTAGTGCCCAGGTAAGGCTCCCCTGCATTGAAGACGGGGCCGTAACCTAACTCTAAATGTTGCGCATACCGATAGGTAATATAGGAGTCGTCCAGGGCAAAGTCTATTGTGTTATAGAGAAATAGCCCGGTAAGCATGCTTACCACTAGAACAGCCAATCCATGCGCAATGAGTCTGTATCCATTACCACTTGCCAAACGACTGGTATGGCGTTGAGATTGGGCCTCACTGTGTGGATGACTTCGCGGGCTACCCAACCGTCTTGAAACATCTATCAATTGATTTCCCAGCATTTATTACCTGATTTCTGCGGCTACTTCGCTCATCAGCACTTGCACAGACAGCATATTATATTAACTCAACTTGATATAACCTTCTTGTGCTCCCGTTCTCGCCACTTGCCCGACCGGCGCAACAGGTAATCCCGGTATGCCTCTAGCTTGGTATGGGCCTGCGGGTCCTCAGAAGGGGGCTTTATTCTCCATGCGATGGAGCGCCACAATATCTTGCCCCAGGCGAAGAAGCGTGCCTTCCAGGTGCCCCATCGCTCGATGAAGCGTAGGCGGTTGCGCTCCCAGTAGTAGACGTTCGCCATTGGCATAGAGCCGCTCGTGGCGTTCACCTTGTGCCACACGACCGAATGGGGCACGAACAGCAGCTTATATTTAGCACGCCGCAGCCTGTAACACCAGTCCACATCTTCCCAGTAGAGGAAGTATGAGCGGTCCATAGGACCTGCGCGTTCTACGGCGGACCTGCTCACCATCAGAGCCGTAGCGGGGAGCCAATCGCACTCCCTTGTGGGGGAGTTGGGGTGAACATCGAGGTCTTCGCCGTGTTGGGCGAGCACCCGCCTCCCCATGAGCATATCTCCGCCACCGAACCAGATGCGCTCCGGCTGTGAAGCGTAGTAGATTAGCGGCCCGGCAGCCCCGGCGCTTGGGTCTGCTTCCAGGGCGGCAACAAGCTCACTTATGGCATCAGGGTGCAGCGATACATCGTTGTTGAGGAGCAGAAGGTAGTCGGGGTCGAGACTGAGCGCTTCCCGCATCCCGGTGTTGCACCCGCCCGCAAAGCCCAGGTTGCGCCTGCTGCCCATGAGCCGCACTTCGGGGTGCGCTGATCTTATACGGTCGAGAGCCTCTTCCTGGTCATCCGAGCCGTTGTCCAGCACGATTGTCTGGATTCGGGGATGCGTCTGCTCTTGCAAGGAAGCGAGAGTTTCGAGGGTCAACTGAACCCTGTTCCAGTTGAGGATAACGGGCACAACCAGGGGTGGCTGTACAAATGCGCTTCTGTCGATAGGTCGTGTATCGTCCATTTGGGGTATTATACATGAGATATTATGCTCACTATTGGGAGGATTTTATGCGTGAGAAACTGACCTCGGAATATATAAGAGAGGTGTGGGCAACCGAGCCAAAGCCCTGGAAGCCGACGACCTTCCACAGTACTTTGCTGCTCAACCGCGCCCTGGGGGCAGACGTGACCCTCGCCAGCGAGACGTTGCAGGTGACAGGCAGCTTCAAGTTCCGCGCGGCCTACAATCTGCTCGCTTCGGTGAGTGAGGAACAGGTTATCACAGCCTCCTCCGGCAACTTTGGGCAGGCTGTGGCGTATGCATGTATGCTCCTCAACAAGCGCTGTACGGTAATCATGCCGTCAACTTCCTCGAAGACCAAGCAGGCCGCCATCCAGTCATATGGCGGCGTGGTAGAACTGATAGATGTCTCCACAAAGAGCCGCCAGGCCCGCATCGGCGAGCTACGGAATGAGCACCCGGAAGCCTTTTTCGCGCCTCCCTACGACCATTACAGGGTGGTAGCGGGCAACTCTACCCTGGGGAAAGAGATATTTGAGCGGCTAGCTAGTACACCCTCCGAGGCCCCACTCGACGCCGTGCTTTGCCCAATCGGCGGGGGCGGGCTTATATCGGGCCTCATCGTCGCCCGCGACCTGCTTGCGCCCGATATAGAGATAATCGGGGTCGAGCCTCTACTGGGCAATGACGCCGCGCAGTCGTTAAGATCAGGGCAATTGGTATCGCTCGAACTTGAGCCTCAGACAATGGCCGACGGCACGCGCACCCTCAGCCTGGGCGACCTCAACTGGGAAATCGTGCGAGGCGGCCTCAAGAAGATAATAGAGGTGCCGGAGGAGAAGATAGCCGAGGGGCTACGTGCCCTTTACAGCTACGCTAACATCAAGGCCGAGCCGACAGGCTCCCTCACCATCGGCGCAGTATTGACCCAGCCCGACCTGTTCAAGGGCAAGCGCATCTGCTGCGTGGTGAGTGGGGGTAACGTGGACGTGGCAACTTATGCAAGTGTGTTGCAGGGCTGATACGTCAGGCGACAAGCCAGGGGGTGTGACCGAGGCTTTATGAGGTGGCAGCAGGAGTCGGCGGTGTGCTGAGATCGCCTGCCAGTTGTGCCTCCTCCGCGCCATTCAACGCGAGAACGGGCAGCGTGAAGAAGAAAGTTGCCCCCTTGCCCGGTGCGCTTTCGACCCACACCTTGCCACCCTGAGCCTCAACCAGCGCCTTCACGATTGTGAGGCCGAGGCCAGTGCCGACCTCGTTGTGGGCCTGCCCTGCTTCGACCCTGAAGAACTTATCGAATAGCTGGGGTAGATGCTCCGGTGCGATGCCCACACCGTTATCCTCCACCGCCAGTGTGACGAACTGCCCGCCGTCATGGGAGCCTTTCACACATATAACTTGTGCGCCCGAATACTTGGCGGCGTTCTGGAGTAAGTTCACGAGCACCTGCTCGACGCGGCGGGGGTCGGCCATCACCATCGGGAGCGGCTCGTCAAGGTCGCACTTGAACTTTATCTGTGTGTAGTGGTTGCAAACACGGTCAATGATGTCCTTGCAGAAGCGCTTCAGCAGAATAGGTTCGGGGTTGATTGGCAAGCGACGCGCCTCGATACGGGACATTTCCAGCAGGTTCTCCACCAGGTCGGTCAGCTTGTCGCTTTCGTCGGAGATGATAGTGAGGAACTCGTTACGCGTAGCATCATCCCAATTGCCGTCCGCAGCCAGGAGGGTCTTCGAATAACCCTTGATCGATGCCAGCGGCGTGCGTAACTCGTGCGACACCATCGAGACAAACTCATCTTTCAGGCGGTTAGTCTCGCGCAGGGCGGCGGTCTCGGCGGTCGCTTTTATGAGCCTGCTGTTTTCAATTGCGACCGCCAGTTGGTCGGCCACCCCCTTCAGGATAGAAGCGTCTTCGTCGCTAAAGCTGCCAGGTATACTTGAGGCTACACATATGATGCCTAGCCTGCGCTGGCCCGGACCGATATAGGAAAAGAGTAATGAAAGTACACCCTCCCTGGAAAGCGCAACCACCTCAGGAGAAGCGCTCAGCCGTGTGTCGCTGGCTAGAAAGGTGTCCCCATTTCCCAGTAACCTCTTCTTCAAGTCGAGGTCTACCCGGTCGAGGACATTCAGGCCTTCCTCCGCACCGTGCGATACCTCCAGTACGTGTGTTGCCCCTGTACGCTCGTCCAGCAAAGTTATGCGAGCAGCCGTGCTTTCTGTGGTGGAGCCAAGTACACGCTCGATACCCCGCAAAGCGGTCAGGAAAATGTCGGACAGGTCAAGAGAGGAGCTGTTGATAGAACGCGCAAGCTCGTTGACTACCGCCAGACGATCCGCCTTGCGCTCTGTATCTCGCAGCAGTAGCTCATTCTCGTAGCTCTGGCTGAGGATGCGGTGGGAGGCGTTGCGTACTATCGTGAACAGAGATACGAAAAGGAAAAGGAAGCCGGTAATAATGCTCGCCCACAGAAATTCGTTGGTGGCGTTTACTTTCTCGCGCAAATCGACGATGTCATAGTAACCTTCAAAGACGGCGTCGACCTCATTGGATACACCTGATCTGCGAAGTGGGGCGTATATCTCCAGCAACTCACCATAACCGCGTTCCTCGGCGTTCTCTGCCTTGTTGAGAGGAGAAATTTCGGCTGTAGTCTGTCCATCCAACGCCTCGTCCAGGTCCGGATTTCCGGGGAAGGTCTCACCAACCTGCTGGTAAAAGTCCGAGTAGATAAGCTTGCCCTCTTTGTTCCAGATTTTCACTCGAACCAGGCCAGACCCACCCAGAAGTCCTAATTGGCGCTCAATTTGGCTGTAGGTATCATCAGGATTGCTTGGGTCCTCTGGAGCGCCATTCTTTAGAAACTCCACGTTATTGAGAAAGTCGCCAAGCAAAGGCTGCACAAGAGGCGCCACCGCGAGTTTCTGCTGCT
>JBBRVL010000040.1:0-15985 GCA_038246925.1 Chloroflexia bacterium | reverse complement strand
TGGGGCCGCCCCCGGTGCCGCCCTTATGGGGGGCCTTACGGGGGCGGTGGGGTGGGGGGCCACCTGGCCCGGCCGGGGGCCCCGCCCCTACAGCACGTTCCAATTTTAATGCGACACCATTGGACCTATGTGTCCGCCCTGTACGTTAGCCGTGAAGATCGTGGTTAGGAGACAGGGCGGACACACAGGTCCGCCCCTACATCTTTGATTTTAGCCACTCCCAATGGCAATGCACATTGCGGCGTTTCCGCGTGATTTGTTAGAATGAGTTGTGAGTATCAGGTAGAAAGAGAGTTATGAATGTCGAAAGGCACGGTCCCCGCGCCCGAGCGAGCACCCGGCTTTGAGGAGCGGCTCAAGGCGCTGCCACAGTCGGCGGGCGTCTATATTATGCGTAACCGGCAGAACGACATTATTTATGTCGGGAAAGCCAAGGTGCTGCCCAATCGCGTCCGTACATACTTTGGTTCCCTGCGCGGCCAGACGCCGAAAGTATGGCGGATGGTCGCCGAGGTCTATGACTTCGAGTATATTGTTACCGACACAGAGCTTGAAGCTCTCATTCTGGAAAGCCAGCTCGTAAAAAAGCACCAGCCGCGCTACAATATCCGGCTCAAGGATGACAAGACTTATCCATATATCAAGGTGACTCTCCAGGATGTCTGGCCGCGTGTCGTGCCTACACGCAAGATGCTGAACGATGGCGCTGCTTACTTTGGGCCATACGCCGGCATGGGCACGGTCCACGAAATCATCGACCTGCTAGACAAGCTCTTTCCCTTCCGAACGTGTGACAAGGAGATAACCGGCCGGGATGCTCGCCCTTGCCTCGAATACTTCATTCATCGCTGCCTCGGCCCATGCGCCGGACTGGCCGATAAGCCAGCCTACGACGCGGCAATCAAGCAGGTGATGCTTTTCCTCAACGGTAAGCAGGAAACCATTGTCAATACGCTACGTCGCGATATGGAGACCGCCTCGCAGAACCTCCAATTCGAGCGGGCTGCTGTGGTTCGAGATAGAATACGGTCACTTGAACGTGTTCTTGAGCAACAGAAGGTTTTTAGCGCCGCCACCACAGACGAGGATGTTATTGCGTTCGCGCAGAACGACGGTACTGCCTGTGTACAGGTCTTTTTCATACGGGGCGGGAAGTTGCTAGGACGTGAGAACTTCATGCTCGAAGGGACGGCAGACGCCGCTCCGGGCGAAATACTTGAAGGCTTCATTGAACAATTCTACGACGATACCGCTTATGTGCCCCCCAAGCTCCTGCTCCAGGAGGACGTGCAAGACGCCGGAATAATCCAAAGCTGGCTCCGTGAGAAGCGGGGCAATAGGGTGACGCTCTCCGTGCCCCGGCGCGGTGAAAAGCGCGACCTCATCGAAATGGCATCACGCAACGCGGCGGAGACGCTGGAACAATACAGGCTTCGCTGGCTGAGCGATGAGCAAAAATCAACGGCGGCCCTTACCGAGCTACAGGGACTTCTAGGGTTACCGGTCTGGCCCCAGCGCATAGAATGCTATGACGTTGCGCACCTTCAGGGCACTGATACGGCCGGCGCAATGGTTGTATTCGAGCAAGGCGTACCCAAGCGGAAGGAATACAGGCGGTTTCAGATAAAGACTTCCGGTAATGACGACTACGCGTCAATGCATGAAATGCTAGCGCGACGGTTCAAGCGCAGTACAGTGCAACGCGCCGAGATTGAACGTCGAGAGGCGGTAGTTGCAGCACGGGGCGGCGAACGAGATAGACCTGCTCCGAGCGCCGACTTTGAAGCGGTGACGCGCATCGAAACCGAGGTGGACTCAAACCGTGACGAGCCAATGCTGGGCGACAGCGAGGTGACAGTGGCTCAAAAGGGCCGCAAAGCAACCGGCGGTAGGTCGGACGCTGCATGGGGTGAAAGCGCCTGGGCTGTACTGCCGGACCTTATTGTAATAGATGGCGGAAAAGGGCAGTTGACATCAGCACGCCAGGCGCTGGAAGAAAGTGGGATAAAGGATGTTCCCCTCATATCACTCGCAAAAAAGGAGGAACATATCTTCGTTTCAGGACGGGCCGAGCCGGTAGTACTTGCAAAGACGTCAGAGGCCCTCCACCTTCTTCAGCGCATACGAGACGAAGCGCACAGGTTTTCAAATACCTACAACCGCAAACTAGGCGCTAAACGAGCGATCAAGAGCAAACTGGACGTAGTACCGCTAATCGGGCCGGTACGCAAGAAAGCATTGATGCGGCACTTTGGGTCCACGCATGCAATCCGTGATGCAAGTCTTGAAGACCTAGTGGCTGTAAAAGGCATGGACCGCGCCGCTGCGCTTAGCATAAAGGAGCACCTTGTATGACTTTGCATGTGCGGGACGAAAAGGTCGTTGAAGATAGTAGATTGGCAGAGTTCTTACAGGCCCTGCAAGAGCGTAGTGACCGGGTATATGAGTATCTAGAGGCGTGGCCCGGCTCGGAAGCGTTCCAGCCGCGTGATATTCATGACGGCATTTTTAGCTACATCAAACGTCGTGGTAAAGCGTTGCGACCTCTTGTCCTGCTCCTCAGTTGCGCTGCCGTGGGCGGAGACGAAGGTCAAGCGTTGCCTGCCGCCGCCGCCGTTGAGGTCTTCCATACCTGGACGCTAGTGCACGACGACATTATTGATCGTGATGCAACCCGGCGCGGTAGCCCGACAGTGCATGCTCACTATACTCGACATGCGCACGACTCACATGGCGCTAGCCTCACGGAAGCGGTCCATTACGGTAATGCGGTTGCTATTCTAACGGGCGATCTCCAGCAGAGTTGGTGCTATGATCTCCTCTGCTCCCTTAGTGACCGAGGCGTGAAGCCCGAGATAGTTCTATGTCTGATACATCGAATGGCAAGCGTCCTCACGCCCCAATTAATGGAAGGGGAGATGCTTGACGTTCAGTTCTCGCTGGTGCCACTTGAAGCTCTCTCGGAAGCAGAGATATTACGAATGCTGACGCGGAAAACCGCCGCATTGCTTGAATACGCAGCGTGGTCCGGCACTATCATCGGCAGTGGCGACATTGAGGATCGTTCCGGCCATGCTGCCAGGCTAGGTCGGTTTGCGAGCCTATGTGGCACAGCGTTTCAACTGCAAGATGATGTATTGGGCCTGACGGCGGATGAAACTTTGCTAGGGAAACCCGTTGGTTCAGACTTGCGAGAGGGAAAGAGGACCTTGCTTGTCTACAGAGCGTTGAGGGATTCAAATAGCTTAGGCCGCGCGGCTATCCTGGCTGCGCTAGGTAATCCTGACGCTTCGACTTCTGAGGTGGAATCGGCTCTTTCGGCTATCCATGCGTCTGGGACCATGGAAGGCGTACGCCAACTGGCCAACGACTACGTTAGCCAAGCGGCCAATGAACTTGCGTCACTGGCTGATTCGCCACAGAAGACTTTACTGAAGTCGTGGGCGAATTTTCTCCTTGCTCGCGATCACTGATCGAATGACGCATATTGTTCCAGCCTCGCCTTCTGGTTGGCAGCAAGCCGAAGCTGCGGTCAAGGCGGGCCTCGTGATTGCATTCCCGACTGACACTGTATACGGAATAGGCTGTAGCGCGTTCGATATCGGAGCCATAAAGTCTATATACAGGTTGAAGGGCAGATCGGCCAGGAAGGCCCTGCCGCTCCTCCTTTCCGGCAAGGGGCAACTGGAACAGGTTACTTTGTCGCTTCCTGCAACGGCGACCAAGCTAGGGGCGCACTTCTGGCCTGGCGCCCTGACAGTTGTCGTGAAGCGAAAGGCCGACCTACCGGCTGAATTGTCCGGTGATGATACTATAGCTGTTCGCGTTCCCGATCATGCTGAATTGCGAGACTTTATTGCGGCTTGCGGGGGGCTTCTCGCGGTGACGAGCGCGAACCTCTCAGGACAACCCGACGCACAAACGGCTCAGGAAGTTGTAGTGTACTTCAAGTCTGGTCTGGCGCTTGTAGTTGACGGTGGCCCTGCGTCCGGCGGACTTCCTTCGACTGTGATAGACTGTTCCAAAGGAGCGCCGATACTTCTTCGGCAAGGCGCGATCCTCCGACAGGATATCGAGCAAGTACTTCAATTGCAGGTTGTGGGAGCGGATGTACAGGACTGAGCGCATCTTGATACTAACCTCGGTCCTCTTCGTAGGATTGGGTCTGACGCTGGCGGTGGCCCGTGGGGTCCTCGGGACGAGCGATGAGGGCTTAGGATCCCTAGTATGGGTGATGACCCTCTTGCTGACGGCTATTGCGGGTGTCGGCGCGTTCTGGCTGCGCTCCGGGGTGCCTGTTGCCGGAGCGACCGCGCTATCGCCTAATTATCTGCCGTTGATACGTCTTCCCCTGAACGTCATTGTCCCGGCGGTTCTGGTGGTCGGATTTGTTATCTTCCTGCGCCTATTCGACAGCGGTGCCCTACAGGCTGGGGTTCTGGCGTTGGCGGCCCTCTCCTTTGCGAGTGTATTCTGGGCACAGGTTCACACCGTCAACTGGCGCGACCGCTATTTTGGCTTTGCCCAGTCCGTCCTCAACTTGTTGTCGCACCTGGCAGCCTTTCTCTTCTTTAGCGTCATCTACGGCCTCAAGATACGCGCCCTTTACTCGGCGACCGCCGTTGGGCTTGTGACTGCTCTATTGCTGTATGAAATGCTGTCCAGGGACGCAACCTGGCACCGAGCCATGGGCCTGCCTGTTCAAGGGAGGCGGACCACTCTCGCTTTGCTTTCCGTTGCGGCCGGTGTTGTAGCAGGCGAAGTTACCTGGGGACTAAATTACTGGGCCGCACTGTCAACGTTAGTAGGCGGGGCGTTCCTACTTCTCGTTTTCTATGTAATCTACGGCATTGTTTCACATTACGTGGAGCGTACAATGACCACCTCAACCTTTGTCGAATTCGGTGCGGTTGCGACCTTCGGCGTTGCCGTAATTCTGGCTTCCGCCTTTCTGTCATGAGGTACTGGGATGATGCAAGACGCAATGCCTGACGGTAAGCCGTCCGAGGATCACGAGCTGTACGCAAAACTACTTCAGCTGGAAGAACTAGAGACTTTGCTTGAGGAGATTGAAGAATGCGCGGAAGATGGGAACCCCCTCGAATTGCCTGTTGGTCTACGAGAAAAACTACGCGAATTGGGCTTATCCGATGCTGACGACGTGCGAGGACTCATAGCCGAGGTGCATGACACTCTGGACGATATTGGATAGTATCGTACACTCTAGTGTTCTCAGGCTTGCGCAGTAGTCGAATTCACGGGCTGGAAGCCAGGGTGCGGTCAAGTACAAACAGCCCGCCTATAAGACGGTAGCCTGGCATTGTCCAACCAATTATGTCACCATTGGTATCGAACGACACAGTGCCGCTGGCTCCCAGATACTGCTTGGTGGTGAGTACTTCGCTTGCAATTACTGCCCGGTCGATCCTAACTTCGGAATTGACAGCCCTTATTATAAGCCTGGTAGCATCGTAAGCATAGGTTGCATATATCCCTGGTTCGCTGCCATATGCCGATCTAAAAGCGCGGCTAAACTCTGCCGATTCAAGTGTGGCCGGTAAATTCGTCGCGCCATTGAAGACTATATGCCATGCGCCTGACGCATCCGGTACGCTTCCCGCGAACTGATCATTGAGCGCCGTGTCCGTTGAGAATATGCCTTTGCTCAGGTTGACAGGCTCCATCGCTCTGGCGAATGCGATTGCCTGTTGTGTCGTGCTGGGCGCATAAAATACAGCGTCGGCTGTGAGCTTCACTATCTCCTCACGAATGGTTGATAGGGTCTCGTCAGTGAATTGTAGCGACCCGACCACGGATAGTCCGCCAGCCTGTATTGCACGCTCGAAATAGGCACGCATTCCGTTACTGTAGCTGCTCCCGTCGCTGACAAGGACCACTCTTTGAGTGCCCACATCGACGGCCCATTTTGCTGCTGCTTCAGCCTGTGTGCTGTCCGATCTAGACAGCCGCACATATATCCGATGTCCACTCGGGCTATAGCGGTCAGGCTCGCCGCTTTCCCAGCCAGTCTGCGTCAGGCCAGGCCATGTTTGACTAAGGCCAATTTGCAGGAGGCCTGCACGATTCGTGATAGGGATAGAAGTAGAGGCATTGCCTGATGCGTATGGTCCGATGTAGGCTATGGCACTTGGGTCACTCGCGGCAAGCTCCGCATTGAGGGCTTCGGCGTGCGCGGGACCATCTCCTGACTCGGCATCGGGGACGGTTAGTTTTATATGTTCAACGTGATGGCCTTTCCCGTCGTCTTCATTTTGTGCTAGGGCAAGGTCAATGGCGCGCACTATCTCAAGGCTCCGAGCAGATGCGGGGCCTGTTGTCGGAAAGGAGGAATAGATGCGGTACGTATCTGTGGGTGGAGGCGGGGGTGGCGTCAGCGATTGGGAGCAGCCTGCCGCTAGGACCAGGAAGAATGAAATAAGAAAGAGACGTTGCGGGGTCATGACGTGGGCGTGCGGCAGGGCTAGTCCTCTCCGAGGTATGCCTTCCTCACTTCGTCGCTACGGAGCAGATTTGCCCCTGTATCTTCGAGCACAATCTGACCAGTCTCAATGACATATCCCCGATTAGCGACCTGCAATGCCAGCAGCGCGTTCTGCTCGACAAGCAGGATAGTGGTACCCTGTTTGTTGATGTCTGCGATTACGCTAAAGATGGTCTCTACAAGGATCGGCGAGAGACCCATCGACGGCTCATCAAGTAGCAACAGCTTTGGGTCGGACATCAAGGCGCGACCAATTGCAAGCATTTGCTGTTCGCCACCCGACATTGTTCCGCCCTTTTGTGTGGTGCGTTCTTTGAGGCGTGGAAATAGCTCGAAAACTCGATCCATATCAGTACGTACCTGGGCACGGTCGTTACGGGCATATGCGCCCATCTCGAGGTTCTCCAGTACCGTCATACGGGGGAAAATGCGCCGACCCTCCGGTGATTGGGCCACGCCGAGCTGGACGACTTCGTTGGGAGGAAGCATGTCGATCCGCTTGTCCTTGAAGCTGACACTACCCATTTTCGGCTTCATCAGGCCCGAAATAGTCTTTAGTGTAGTGGATTTGCCCGCGCCGTTACTGCCTATGAGGGTGACTATCTCTCCAGCCTCGACGTGAATAGTAATGCCCTTCAGCGCATGGATGTTGCCATAGTAGGTGTGGATATCTTTTACGTCGAGGATCGGCATCAGGCTTCTCCCACCGCAGGTGTGGCAGTCACGTGAACGACTTCGGCAGCGCCCTTGCCCAGGTATGCCTCGATTACACGGGGGTTGGCCCGCACTTCAGCAGGTGATCCTTCCGCAATCTTTGAGCCATAGTCAATCACGATAATGTGGTCGGAAATGCCCATGATTACCTTCATGTCGTGCTCGATAAGCAGAATAGTCAGCCCTGTTTGTAGTTGTAGCTCTTTTATGAACCGCGTCATAGTCGCGGTCTCCTGGGGATTCATGCCTGCCGTAGGCTCATCAAGCAGAAGGAGCTTGGGCTTACTAGCCAGCGCACGCGCTATCTCCAGGCGTCGTTGGTCGCCGTAGGGTAGGCTGTTCGCGCTGTACTTTGCCGCCCAGTCCAGTCCCACCGTCTTAAATATCTCCATAGCCTGATCGACGGCGTGCGTCTCTTCTCTACGGGTCCACGGGAAGCGAAAGACCGCATCGACCACAGTTCCGCGCAATCGCGTGTGCATTCCAACCAGGACATTCTCGACGGCAGTCATATTCGCAAATAGGCGTATGTTTTGGAACGTGCGACTGATGCCTATCTTTGTGACCAGATGGGGCGGCCTCCCGGTGATATCAAGGAATGCAGGCTGTGCTTCTGCGGCAGAAGTCTTGTAGAGCAGTTGACCGGAGCTTGGCTTTACAAGACCGGTAAGCATATTGAAAAGTGTTGTCTTGCCCGCGCCGTTCGGGCCAATAACGCTGAATATCTCCCCTCGTCTGACGTGAAAATCGACAGCATTTACAGCGACGAGGCCACCGAAGCGCCTTGTCAGCTGCTTGGCTTCAAGCAGCACGTCCGTATCCGCCTGACTAGCGCGGTTTGCGGTCCGTGTGCTCATCGCTTTTCCTGCATGCTGTCGTCTTGCTCCCGAACCTCGTACAACGATTCGCGCGCCTGAACGGACGCGGGTGTCGGTTCTATGCCTGGACCTGCAAAGCCTGGAGCCTCTGCCTGAACCTCACCCTGGATCGTCTGGTCCTCTGGCCTCAATTCGGCGGCACGCCGAGCATTAGGGAGGAGACCCTGTGGGCGTAACAGCATCATGATTACAAGCGCGGCCCCGAAAATGAAGAAACGCCAGTTGCCAAGTTCGATGGTGGCGAGGAATTCGTTGCCGGTCTGAGTGCCGATATCGTTTAAGAATCCTGTCAGCTCCCCTGCCATGATTCGGTCAAAGAACTGAATAATGAAACCGCCAAGTATGACGCCCCAGATATTGCCCAGGCCACCCAGGATAACGGCGCATAGGAGAATTACCGATGTGCTGAACTCGAAGGCGCTGGGGTGGACAAAGTTGATGTAGCCACCATACATGGCCCCAACGACACCCGACAGTGACGCCCCCATGCCGAATGCAGACAGTTTGGTTGTCACAAGGTTCACGCCCATGGCAGACGCGGCGATCTCATCCTCGCGGATCGCCATCCACGCCCTGCCGACGCGCGAGTTCTGTAGACGACGCAACCCAAAAATTGCAAGCGCCCCGACTATGAGAAAGAAATAATACCACGGTAGTTGCGTGCTCCAGTTCCCCAGGCCGAAGACCGGGCTGCCACCCAGGTCGAAGTTGATGCCCAGAAAGCCAATATCGATGGCTGGGCGTCCAATCGCTCCGAGGCCCCTTTCACCGTATGTAAGGTCTGTCGCGTTGCGAAAGACGACGGGAACAATCTCCCCAAACCCCAGTGTGACTATTGCTAAGTAATCACCGCGCAGTCGCAAGGTAGGCGCACCGAGTACCACACCAGCCAGTATGGCAACAAGGAAGGCCATGACCATCGCAAACCAGAAATTGCCGAACCACTGCATATTGGGTAGGTTCAAGGGGCTTTGCGGCGAGGTCAGCAGGGCGGCTGTATATGCGCCGATTGCGAAAAATGCCGCATAACCGAGGTCGAGCAAACCGGCATAACCGACCACTACATTGAGGCCGAGCGCCAGCAAAATATACATCATGATCGGGATGACGTCGGTGATCCTCTTCAGGTTAAGCCATTCGTCCAGGAAGGGATAAGTCAGCACGACTGCCAGCAACAGGCCCAAAAGCACTGCATTTACTGGGTTGTGGAGGATATTTCTTAGAGCCTCCTCGGTCCTGCTCCGGTACAACCCTGTGCTTGATACGGCTACCGCTCCAGGGGCTCTACTCTTCGTGGCGTTCCTATTCCTCATGCTTGGACTCCATTGAAGAACCCCCTAAACCTTTTCTACAACTTGCTCGCCGACAAGGCCGGTCGGCCTGAAAACAAGGATGATTATCAATATCCCAAATATGGTGGCTGCTGTCCAGCTGCTACCCAACAAGCGGTCGCTAAATGAGCCAATGATCCCTATTAGAAAGCCGCCGAGAGTAGCGCCGGATAGATTACCTATACCGCCCAACACTGCCGCCGTGAATGCCTTGAGGCCCGAATCGAAGCCCCTCAGGAAGTGAGATGAGCCTGTATACAGGCCAAATATAAGACCGGCTGCGCCCGCGAGCGCACCACCTACCAGGAAGGTGAAGGCAATCGTGCGGTCCACATTGATGCCCATTAGCGTAGCGGCTTCCCGGTCCTGAGCGGTTGCGCGCATCGCCTTACCGATCTTGGTGCGAAACACTACAAAGTTGAGTAGCAGTAACAGAGGGATGGTCGTCAGTATTACGGCAAGCTCTTTGTAGCTGAACCTGACCTCATTAGTGCCGAAGAGGTTATTCACTATGTTTTCGCTGCCGAAAACGCTCAGCAGTGCAGGAAAGCTCTGGGGGTTAGGCCCCTTCCACCATAGGCCGATGTTGATTAAAATAAAGGACATGCCGATGGCGGAAATTAGGGGTGCAAGTCTGGGTGCGGTCCTCAGACGGCGATAGGCAACACGCTCGATGAGGACGTTCAGTCCCGCGCAGAAAAGCATTGGGAGTACCAGCGCAAGGAAGAGCGCGATCCAGGGCGGTAGGGGGAAAGCGGGGCTTTTGCCCACCACGGTGAGTTGGAGCACCGTTAATGCGGCAAAGCTGCCCAACATGAAAAGGTCGCCATGCGCGAAATTGATTAGCTCAATGATACCGTAAACCAGCGTGTAACCAAGCGCTATCAGCGCGTAGACCGAGCCGGTTGTCAAGCCGTACAGAAAGGTTTGTAGAAACGCCGCCCAGCCGAGTACCGCTATAAAGTAAACGATAAGGGCAATCAGGCCTACCACGGTGATAAGAGCCGGTAAGAGACTCGTCAGGGAGGACCGCCCACCCTGTTCGCGTCGCAGAATCATCAACTCGGTTCTCCATTAGGAAAAGGGAGGTGGTTATTGTTGGGCCGGAGGGGATAACTCCAACCTCCGGCCCAACAGTACGTTACGAAGTTTTCAGGTGTATTACTACTTAGCGGATAGGTACTTCTGGAACACGAACTTGCCATCCACTACCTTGTAGGCGCCCATTGTGTTAGAGGCGCGGTCAAGGGTCGTGTCGCCGTTCTCATCGAAGCCCCATGTGCCGAGCGCACCTTCGTAGTCCTTGGTCTTGGCAATTTCTGCAAGGATTGCTGCGCGGTCCTTCTTGCCTGCGCGCTCAATAGCGTCGATTGCAACGTTCATTGCCTCATAGCCAAAGATTGCGTAGGGATCGGGGTTGTCCTTCTTGTACTTCGCGGTGAAGTTCGTGTAGAACTCTGCGCCCTTGCCCTTCAGGTCAGCCTTTGCTGTGCCTGCAACGGTGGCGAGGACACCTACCGCCACGTCCGCACCAGCCGAATCTATGTAGGCCTGGGTCTGGATGCCGTCAGGTCCCATGAACTGGATATCGGGGGCAACGGCTTTGAGATCCTTGGTGAGTTGAGGCCCGCCACTGTCGACGAGGCAACCGCAGTACACAATGTCAGCGCCAGCGGCCTTGATCTTGCTCATCAGAGAGCGGAATTCGGCCTGCTTGAGGTCATAGCCTTCGTTGGCGATGACAGTGCCGCCGCCAGCAGCAAACTGCTTCGCGAATACGTTGGCAACACCCTTACCATAAACTTCCTGGTCGTTTAGAACGTAGGCCTTTTTGAAGCCTAGCTCTTTGGCCCAGTTGGCGGCAGCAGCGCCCTGCACGTCGTCCGCGATTACTACGCGGAAGTAGTTGCGCGCGCCACTGGTATAAAGCGTGTTGAGTACAGTATCGTCAAAGCCGGGCTTGGTAAGCTCCGGTGCGGTATTAGCAGGGCTGATCATGGCAAGACCAGCCTTGTTCAGTATCGGAATTGATACTTTCGCAGCGCCTGAATTGAACGTACCTAGATAAACCATCACGTCGGCATCGTTGACTGCCTTTGTCGCATTGCCTGCCTCAGTGGCGGCATCCCACTTGCCTGCCTGCGCGGTGGCATCATCCATGTCCTCGTAGACAATCGTGAAGTTGCCCGCCTTGTTGTTGTGCTCTTCCAGGGAAAGATTGAAGCCATCTACGATATCGTCGGTCTGGGCCTTCGAGAGGCCGGTGCGTGGTAGCGAGCTTACGATCTTGATTGTTCCCGTATCGCCACCCGATGTGCCCGCCGTATTGGTCGGCTGCTCCATCATGGCCGTTGTTGCAGTTGGCTGCTCCATTGCCGCTGTTGTTGCGGTCGGCTGCTCCGCCGCGCCTGTTGTTGCTGTCGGTGTCGCAGCAGGCCCACCGCAAGCGGAGAGCAACATGCTGAACGAAACCGCCATCGTTAGCCCTAGTCCTAGTTTTTTAGATCTCATAGTTAGAAGTTTTCCTCCATTAGTAGTGATCAAAAGTCGAATGTCTCTCGCAGTTCGGTTTGACAGTCATAGGTCGAGATTTGCGCACGATGGCCGCCCAAGCCGACAAACTCTACCAGCATGATGCGAGAGATATCGTACGTGATGGGGCCGCACCACCTCCCTCAAAAGGATAGAACTGTTCGCGCGGACTATATAGCGAGAGGGGCGGGTTCGCCGTCCCTGACAGTCCTGAGACCGGCTAGAGAGCCACGCGTCCGAAGTTGCGTATCGGCATTATAGTGGAATCATTCAACCCCTGTCAAGACGCCAATTTCCAGGGACTTGCTAGCAGCACTTTATGGAACACTATTTTGCGCGCCGCCGGGGACGGCATTCGGCACCTTGTATATCACGGTCGAACCTGATGTATACGCGGGCGACATGATCTGTTTGAATAAGGCTTCCGCCTGCGGTGTGACCCTCTCTTCAGGATATGCGCCCGCAGCACTGCCTTCCCCGCGCTCAGTCGCACCCACGAACACGTAGTTGACACCATATTGGTGCAGGAGCGACAGCATCTCCTGGGCGCCCATTGACCCACCTTTGGCTGTATAGATATCGTTGGTCACCTGGCGGCGCACTCCTGCCTCAGCCAGTAATTCCGGCTGGCCACCTCTCCACTGCGCCTCATGGCCTCCCCAGGAAATTAGTGTAGGTATACCTGTGTACGACGACACCCTTCCCGCGTGTCCAGGGAAATTGTACTCATCGTGGCAACATTCAAGCACGCGGGCACTGCCTGATGTGTTTGCCTTGAGCCAGCGGATCGCTTCGTAATCGCCAGGCGCGCTCCTTGCCAGATGCGCAGTCCCATCCAGTCCCCATAATCGCGATCCGCTGTCGATGACCCTCTTCCAGGGTGCATACACGCCGTACATCAGGCCTGATGCCACGAGCAACAAAAAGAGCGCAGCCCAGGCGCCCGACAGGGCGCGCACAAGAGTACTCGCTTGTTCTTCATAGTTGCGAAAGTTGTGGGAATTAGCTCCCATCGGCTGGCTTCGCCATACCCCCGCCAGAACGCGCCACACACCATAGGCGGCCACGACCGCATATAAGACCCATATTTGATAGTAGAACTTGAAGATCGTATTCTGACGGTCATTAAAGACATCGCGCAGATAGACCACTTCAATCGAGACGGCAATCAGGGTAGTGAGCGCCAAAATGGAAAGAACAAGATTGCGTACTACTGCCTCGGGATCGCGCCAAATGAGTAGCACCGAAGCCACGATTATCGGCAATCCGAGGGCTAGCATGGGGAATCGGAACAAAAGGGCGAGCAACAATGAAAGCAGCGTGGTCGCAACTGTAATTAGCAAGACGCGATTCCGTGCCTGGACGTTGGTAGGCCCCAGTGAAGGTGCCGCGACTTCGTAGATTAGCCAGCCTACGATGCCGAAAAGGAATATACCGAAAATTACCAGGAATCCTGTGATCGCCTTATCCCACGTGTTAACCAGGAGCAAACTCCCCGCCTTCTCCAGGAACCAACCGATAACCGGAATATTCGCGAGGTTCTCGGGTAACTGCGCCTCCTGGCTGCCGACCAGCGACTTGAATGTCAGGTGGAAAAAGAGGAACGACACAAAGCTCAAAATGACCAGCAGTCCGGACTCAACAATAATAGGGCGGAGCCACCGCACACGATCATTCGAGGGACTCATACGCCGGAACGCGAGATGTGGTAGAAGGACGGCGGCGAGCGCAATCAGTAGGAAGGTGGGGTAGTCCCAGGTGTTCGTCGTGTAGAGTGCGCCTATCGCTATCGCCGCCACAGCGAGAGTAATCCAGCCACGTAGCCCAGACGGCAAACCATCACGCCAGGTGCCCAGGCGTCTCACTCGCCGTGTTGCGAAGGCAAGGCCCACGGATAAGGCCAACGGCCACAGAATGAGTGCCATCACGTGAGGGTGCATATCTGCCAGGACGAAGGAGAATGCCGGGAACTCGTTTATGGCATCGATGCCGCTGGCCTGCTTTTGTGGCGGCAGACCTGGCGTGTCGGTAACTTTGTAGTCCTTTATGACACGGGACGGCCCCCACCAATCAAAGTTTTGTGGCGTCTGGCAAGCGAAGCAGTAGCGCCAGCCGTTTCCTTCAAGGGGATTACCTTGTTTCACGGCAAACATCGTTGTCATGTGCCCCATTGCGACTACCATAAGCGCGGCAAGAAGTCCGAAGAGAGCTGTAGCGAGCAGGCTAGTATGCCTGGCCGCACTCAAGTCTGGTTCGACCAATTCGTACAGGTCGTCTTGTTCAACCGCTTGCACAATTGGCCCTGCTTCATCCGAGTGGCCGTTTACCGTGTCAATAGTCTCGGCCGTCGTCAGTACCGGTTCTCTCTCGATTACTGTTGTGCGCCCCGCAGGTTTGATCACGACAGCCTCGGATCGGACGGCTCGTCGTACTGGAAGCGCGCCACTGGATCGAGAAGACTGTGGTCGGGTCCGCCTGCGTGGCACATCTGGCGCGGTAGACCATGTCTCAATCAGGGTGCCCGGCCTGTTGTCAGTTTGTGACAATCTAATTAGATTGAATAATAGACCGAAGATGCCCAACGCGAGTAACGCGGGGATTGTCGAATTAGCCAGATTGTAGGCGATTTCGGTGGGAACGCCTGACAGCATGCTGAGCGAACCCATTAGAACGTAGCCGAAATAGTAGTAATTGATTGGATAGCCTGCCAGCCACATGTCATTCGGCGGGAAAGTCTCGCTTCTGACGACCGAATTCATGAAACCAAAGTCCATGAACTTCTCGGTACTGAATATGTCAGGCGAATATGCGCGCATCACAGTCCAGAAGACGAAAGTGAGCGTGAACAGGACCTCAGCGGCGAGAATATATCTCAGGGTTCCTCGGTCGAGATAATGCGCACGCAGTCTTGTGAGGAGCTCATTATTGTTTCGCCACAACAGCCAACCCGACAACGCAGCCAGAGCAACCAATGAGAAGTAGAGGAGGCCGCGCGTGAACTGCGCGAGTTGCATGATCGACAGCGTATACGCGAGCCAGCCCGTAAGCAATAGCCCGAGAACCTTCGAGATTGAGTACCCACGGTCAGGCAACGAACGGAAGGCGATAGCAGCAATCGGGAGAGCGACCAGACCAAGCAGCTCCAGCAAAATCCACCAGACAAAGGACTCACCCATAAAGAACCTCTGCCTCCACGCTACTTGAGCTTTCCAAGACGCTGGCGCGCCTGATCTGACCAGGTGTTCGGCCCTGTACTCTTATCAATGGCGTTCTGATATGCCTCTCGCGCCTTGCCCGTGTCCCCCTTGCCTTCGTACGCTGTACCCATCTGATACCAGGCTTCAACGAAGCGCGGATCGACATTGACAGCCGCCTGGAACTCCGCAATGGCGTCGTCAAACCTCTGTCGCTCGTTGAGTGCGATGCCTAGCTTGTTGTGCCCGGCGGGGTTGTTAGGGTCAGCGTCCCTCGCCTGCTCCCATGCGCGAAGCGCCTTGTCCGGGTGGCCTCCCGCCTGGTATGCATCGCCCAACATGTGGCGTGCTGCTATATTGCCAGGCTCTTGCGCAATGATTGTTTCAAGCTCGCGGGCAGCGTCCGAGAAGAACTGGTGCTCGTCATACCACCGCACAAGTACCATCCGGGTCTCGCGGTCGTTGGGACTGGCAGCAACGGCCGCTATCAGCTTATTCAGTTCGGGATCATCAACCGGCGGAGTCGGCACAGGCGTACTCGTCGCGGTAGGTACAGGCGTTATCGATATGCCCACGTTGCCGGAGTTGGGAACGGGCGCGCCCACAATGCTCTTGACAGGCTTTACGACCTGGTAAACAACCGTCCCTGGCGTGCCCAGGTCCGGCGCAGTCTGGAATACCGCCTTGAGCACACCTACCTTCTGGTCTGCCATCTGCTCGAACTTAGCGATACCATTGCCTGCGCGCGCTCGCTCCAACTGACCGATATAGATATATTCGATGTCATACTTACTGATTATGATTAGTGCACGTTGAATATCGGTTGTGGTGAAG
>JBBRVL010000039.1:0-16208 GCA_038246925.1 Chloroflexia bacterium | reverse complement strand
TCCTGCTGTGAGAGCAGCCCAGAGAAGGAGAAAGAATACCAGCCAGATGATTACACCGGAGATAACAAAAGCGACATACCCGACGACCGCCCACAGCGCAGCCGATATAATCGTCCATGTCCTGTTCGAATTGGAAAGAGCATAAGCCAGGGCGGTTATAGCTGCCCAGAGCGCAATCACGAATACGACCCATACTATATTTGCCCAATCAAAGCCGATTTGCATCTTAAGAGCTTCGATATTAGTGCGGTCGATTGCCCATGTGAGCGGCAAGGCAAGTAGCGACACGAAAAATAAGCCTGCTCCTACCGCAGGGAGATTGAGGCTGACTTGCAGAGGGTCGTCACTATTCTTGCCGATGCGCTCGATGAGCCAGCAACCCGCATAGAAGAGCGCCAGAGCCAGGGGGAACACCCACCACATACCGGCGTCGGGGAAAGGCAGGCCCGCCATCATTTTGAGAGCCATAAAGAAGAGGAGCGACAGTATCATCAAGATGCCTGCGCCGTTGGCGACGACCGCCCAACCGTAGGTTAGATTTTGGGTTTTGGGTTTTGGATTTTGGGTTGACGGGGCTTCGTTACCTTCCACGATGGGTGAGGTGGTGAGGCCGGTTAGCAGGCGGTAAATAGTAAACGGGACAACCATGATGAGCCAGGCCGCAACGAAGATGGCGTTACCCATCGTGGAGGCGACGCGGGTGGCGGTATCACCGGCCCACGGTAGAGGATCAAGGTGTAGCCACTGCGCGAGGCCGTATAGGACCACGGGAATGGAGGTGAGCACCATGAAATTGATAAGGCGTTCCAGTTGGACACGGGTGCGCAGGTTTGCTATTACCATAAGTCCGAGGAGCATATAGCTGTATTGAGAATATGTGCCCTGCAAGCGCTGGTACGACCCCCACCATGTAGCGTCAGGTGTAACGGTAAAGATGGTGCTTATCATATAGGCCGCAGCATAGACGATGATCGGGATAACCATCGGCACGCGCAAAATGCCGAGCCAGGAAGGAAGCCCAGACTCTGCTGCCCCTTGCACGGCTGCCGCCACCTTGCCCCCTCGCACAGAACGAGTATCTGAGCGAACTGCTCGGACGCCGCCCTCGAACATCTTGACGAACCATGCCACCAGCATCAGGAGCACGAGTGAGCGTAATGTGGAGATTTTATCCGGCTCAAAGACCCGGCTACTATACACATTGAAGAAGAGCGGCACCATAACCGCCGCCGCCAGCCAACCTAGCTCTAATACTCTATCTGCGTAACGACCTAACCGTGTGAGCAAGCTTTATCTCCTTGATCTAGAAGCGTGAAACGTGAAACGTGAAACGTGAAACGTGAAACGTGAGTTAGTCAATGGTCAGTCTACTGAGTTGGAATTGTCATTCTGAACGAAGTGAGGAATCCGTCCCCCTAGCACAGACTCACCCGTAGTGATTCTTCACTGCGTTCAGAATGACAAGGGGAAGTAAGTCCGCCGACCTATTAGCTGACCAGTATATCAAGCCTGAGCGCTTCTTGCACCAAATGCTCATGGAAGAGCCTTAGCGAAGGGCAGAAACCTTACTCCTTTTCGCGCCTGAGCCTTGCCCCTGCTTCAACCTGGCTGTATCTTCCAACATTTCACGTGCGTTCTCAAGGGATGCCTTCGAGACAGGCGTTCCACCGATCATGGCTGCTATCTCTTGCTCTTTGTCCTGGCCCGTCACTTCCTCGACCTGGGTGCGCGTGCGGTCGCCTGAGACCTGCTTGGTAATCCTGTAGTGGCTGTCGGCGAAGGCGGCTATCTGGGGCAGGTGAGTTATACATAGCACCTGATGGGTTTTCGTGAGCGCCCACAGCTTCTCGCCTACAACGCCGCCACTTCTGCCTCCAACGCCCGCGTCAACCTCATCGAACACAAGTGTCGGCGTAAGGTCGGCCTCCGAAAGAATAGACTTGAGGGCCAGCATCAGGCGCGAGGTCTCACCGCCCGATGCGATCTTGGCGAGGGGCTTGAGCGGTTCGCCAGGGTTGGGCGAGATAAGAAACTCTGCCTTGTCGATGCCCTTGTCCGAGTAAGCCCACCGGCCATCACGTCCCGGCACGGGCACGCCGTCATGTGCCGGCGACTGCGTTATCTCCACCTTGAAGCGTGCCGAGCCCATAAGGAGTTCTTTCATCACCTGCTCGATGGCAGCAGACAAGTTCTGCCCTGCGCGCTCCCGCTCAAGTGACATGCGGGAGGCTATCTCACCAATCTCCGTCGCAAGGCGCTCACTTTCGTCCTGAAGGGCAGCTACTCGCTCTTCGCTGTGGCTGATGGTGTCAAGTTCCTGGGCAGCACGCTCACCGAAAGAGATTACATCCTCCAGGGACGGGCCATACTTGCGCTTGAGTTCGTGGAGGAGGGAAATACGCGCCTCCATCTCTTCTAGCTGTGATGGGTCGTGCTCGATGCTTTCGCGGTAGGTGCGCATCGTACGGCCCATCTCCTCTACGCCGTCGATGAGCACGTCGAGATTAGACTGCTGCGCTTCCATTGATGGGTCGAGGCGAGCAAGCTCCGACATCATCGCGGAGGCATCGGCGAGGGCATCACGTACTGAAATAGAGTTCGCTGCGCTCATAACAGCTACAGGGCCGCGCCCACCACGCTTGTAGCCTGCTTCTTCGTCAGCCTCGATCAAGAGCGCGTAAATAGTGTCGCAAAGCGAGGAAAGACGCTCGGCGTTTAGCAGACGTGAGCGTTCGTTGGAAAGCTCTTCATCCTCGCCCGGCTGCACCCCCGCGTTGGCTATTTCTTCAACCTGATACGTAAGGAGGTCGGCGCGGCGGGCAAGCTCGCGCTCGTCTCGCTGGAGGTCGCGCAACTCCTTCTGCACGGCGCGCAGCCTTCCCGCAAGCGAGGCTACCGTGCGCCGCTCTTCGGATAGGCCCGCATATTCATCGAGCAGGTCGATATGAGTAGCGGAACGCAATAGGGAGACATGCTCGCTCTGGCCGTGCACGTCGACCAGCAATTCGCCTATCTGTTGGAGCATAGGCAGGTTGACCATGCGCCCATTTACGCGAGCGATTGTGCGCCTCGAGCTGTTTATCTCACGCGAGATAATGATGAAGTCATCGGAGCCGTCCTCATTGTCGGTGAGGCCATTCTCAGCAAGCAGACCGCGCAAAATGCCGAGCGGGGCCTCCTGCACAACCGTCAGGTCAAACTGTCCCTCTACACGAGCCAAAGGCGAGCCGTGGCGTACGAATTCAGGTCCAATCTTGGAGCCGAGGATCGCGCCCAGTGCGTCAATTATGATAGACTTGCCCGCGCCCGTTTCGCCCGTGAGCGCGTTGAAGCCGCCCCCCAAGCGCAGGTGGAGCTTATCTATAATTGCGAAATTCGATATGTGGAGTTCGGTTAGCATCAGGTAGGGGCGAGGTCGATTTCAGGAGTGCTAGCAAGTTTCTGGTAGCTGGAAAGTGGCGTTTATCGGCTATCGATAACAATAATTCTCACAGATAATCTTACCATATTAGGGAGTGAGTATAAAGCATCGAGCACGAGCGGCTCGGCATAAGAAGAGATATGAATGAACACAGCGAAGGACCTAAGAACTACACCTGGCACGAAACCAGACATCTTAGATCCTTTATTATGTTTCGGGTGATCGGGCCAAAGCCTACACAACTCGGCAGATGCTATTAGAGATCTGATTGTTCCATCTGCGCAGTAAGGCGAAGCTATTTACCGCTCAGAGTATCGTGTTTCAAGCTGCTTGTGTTCTCATAGTGAGCAGGTCGGGCTTCTCATGAGCTAGCTCTATCCATTCGAGGTAGCGGGCGAGTAGGCCCATACCGGCAACAAGCTGGTCGTACTTATACCCCGACTCGTGCATGGCATCTTGTAAAGCCTCGACTACTGTAAGCTCCTGCCCGACCTCAATGGAGTGCCATGTTATGCCTGCGGCCCGGCCCAACACCTGGGAGGCGATGAGCATGTTCCTCCCCCAGTTAGCATTGACTGCCGCCGTATCCCAGTCTCCCATAACCTCTTTTGCCTTTTGTGCCGACATAGCGTCCCTCTCTGCGCCCGTTAAGCTGTGCAAACTATATGCGGAACCGGCGAAGGGCCAAAGGCGAGCGGACCTGGTAACGGCCCCATTCGTTCGGTGCAGCTTCGATAGCTGAGTTAGCTACATATTAGAGGAACAAACGGCTATGTCAATCATTTCCACATGCTGTCCACAAGAGCTAACGCTCCCGCAACCTATCGGCGCGCCATAAGCAATAGCTCCAGATTGCTATACTAACCAAGATAACGCCCGCTCCTATTGAAGTAGCCAAAGGATCAAACTCATAGGATTGACGAGCCGTTTCAGGATCAAGCGTATCCACTATTTTGTTTTGCATTCCTATAACAGTTATCCAGCAACCGGCAATCAAACCCAAAAATAATACTAGCAATGCAAGCGACCGTAAGACCACATTAGCCCTACTCACCTCAACCGGTCGTAACTGTCTAACACGACGAACCCTTGACATATACCTTTGTCCTCGCCTACATATACTTTATGCTTATTCCTCAAAGCAAGCGTCGGTATTACGCTTGAGGCCCATATCAAACGACTGGATGCGCTGATCGGGCTGGCCGTGGGCGCGAGGGTCGAACCAGGCTGTGTTGCTGTCATCTCCGGCCCTGAAGAGCGCCGTCGCACCTTCGTCCAGATCGCCTTCCTCTAAAACTTGCAGTTCACCGGCATAGTTTGCCCATGCCCCGGCGAAGCAATCGGCTTGCAATTCAAGCTGGATGCTATAGAGGCCGCTATTGAGCAGGTCGAGGTTTCCCTGCACCAGGTGTCCCCACTCGTGGGCAAGAATCGTCACGGGGGCGAAATCACCGTCGCTATCTAGCTGCTCCTGTAAGAAGTTCAGGTCGTAATAAATACCATGGGAGTTGGGGCAGTAGAAAGCGTTGTTGAGAACAGCGGGGCCGCAGGCTGTGTCTATTTCTTGGGTGTAAGGCACGATTTCGGTGGGCGGCTCATAGCGCGCACCAGCCTCCGCAAACTCCTTCTCCCAGAATTGGTTGATGTACTGGGCGGCCACTTCCATTAGCTCTTGTATACCGTTATCGGGGCAGCCGTCTGTGTCGAAGACCTTATCGTAGGTCTCAGGCTCTCGCGGGCATTTGTCCTGAGGGCCTACTATACCGTCGCCATCGGTGTCCTGGCCCTCAGGGTCTGCCTCACCCTGCGTCTGAACCGGGGCAGTAGCGCGTACCGCACTTGAAGGTTGAGTGGCCGTAGGAGCAGAGCCCGGTTCGACAACCACGACTTCTCCACAGGCCAACAGCGGCATAATAAGAGCTAAGAGAACAACCACCAGCAACCGTAAATGCCCACTACCGGATCGAAATACCATTATCTCTCTTCTTCTCCTTGATGTAAGTTATACCGACCAGACATTCCAAGCAAGCTTTGTACCAAAACATAGGAATCAAGAAGGCCCGGACTAAAATCCGAGCCTTCTGTCCTTGCTTATTGAACTACCAGCGGACTTGAGATCCTCGATTAGTAATCCATTCCACCCATGCCCATGCCGCCACCGCCGCCCGGCATCGCAGACTCCTTCTCAGGGATGTCGGTGATGAGGGCCTCTGTGGTGAGGATCATCGAAGCGATAGACGATGCGTTCTCCAAGGCCGAGCGCACTACCTTGGCCGGGTCGGTGATCCCCTTGTCGAGCATGTCGACATATTCGTTGTTGATCACTTCGTAGCCGAGGTTCTTGTTGTTCTGCTCCTTCTGCATACGGCGCACGTTCTGCACCACCACCGAGCCATCCTCGCCCGCATTGATGGCGAGCTGGCGGAGAGGCTCCTCAAGAGCGCGGCGCACGATCTGCACGCCTGTGAAGATGTCACCCTGGGTGGCCTCAACCGAATCGAGGGCCGACACAGTGTTCACAAGGGCAACTCCACCACCCGGCACGATGCCTTCCTCGATGGAAGCGCGAGCCGCCGAGAGAGCATCCTCAACACGGTGCTTGCGCTCCTTCAGCTCGGTCTCGGTCGCAGCGCCTACCTTGATAACAGCAACACCACCGGCCAGCTTCGCAAGACGCTCGTTCAGCTTCTCGCGGTCGTAGTCCGAAGTGGTGGTCTCCATCAGGGCGCGGATCTGCTCGACGCGGGCCTTGATAGCCTTCTCGTCGCCCTTGCCCTCGATAATCGTGGTAGAGTCTTTGTCTGAGCGGATGCGGCGGGCCTGGCCCAGGTCGGCCAACGTAACGCTGTCGAGCTTGCGGCCGATCTCCTCAGAGATAACCTGCCCGCCCGTCAGGATGGCGATGTCGCGCATCATTTCCTTGCGGCGGTCGCCGAAGCCGGGGGCCTTGACACCCAGTACGTTGATCGTGCCGCGCAAGCGGTTCACAACCAGGGTAGCGAGGGCCTCACCCTCAACGTCCTCGGCAATGATGACCAGGTCCTTGCGGCCCGTCTGCACCATCTTCTCGAGCACCGGCAGGATCTCCTGCACCGACGAAATCTTCTTGTCGGTAATAAGGATATAAGGGTCGTCCACCTCGGCAAGCATGCGCTCGGTGTTCGTAACGAAGTAGGCAGAGATGTAGCCCCGGTCGAACTCCATACCCTCGACAAACTCGGTCTCAAACCGGAGGCCGCGGCTCTCTTCGACGGTGATAACCCCATCCTTGCCAACCTTCTCCATCACATCGGCGATCAGGGTGCCGATCTCAGGATCGGCGGCGGAGATGGTGGCGATGTCGGCTATGTCTTCACGACCGCCAACAGGGGTCGCCATGCTCTTGATGTGCTCGACGGCTGCGCGGGTCGCCAGGTCGATGCCTTTCTTGAGCTGCATCGGATTGGCGCCTGCCGCCAGGTTCTTCAGGCCCTCATGCACCATCGCCTGAGCCAGAACGGTAGCGGTGGTGGTGCCGTCGCCTGCAATGTCGTTGGTCTTGCTCGCGGCTTCCTTGAGCATCTGGGCGTCTATGTTCTGGAACGGGTCCTTCAGCTCGATTTCTTTAGCCACGGTCACGCCGTCGTGGGTGACGGTCGGCGCGCCAAACTTCCGGTCGAGGGCAACATTGCGACCCTTCGGACCGAGAGTGGTCTTTACTGCATTAGCAACTGCATCAACACCCGCCTTGATCGAATGTCGAGCATCATCGCTGAACTCAATTTGCTTAGCCATTGTTTTCTCCTCAAGTTATTAGTTATTGGTTCTTAGTTGTTAGTTATTTCGCTGCTAATCATTAGTTGTTGATAGCCTGTAAGAGTAAAGGCACATTAGCCTCCCCTACTAACAATAGTTCGCTACGCTCATCAACCAACAATAGTTCGCTACGCTCATCAACTACTCGACTATTACCGCCAGAACATCGGTATCACGCAGGATGAGGTAATCCTCTTCGCCCTGCTTGATCTCGGTGCCGGAATACTTGGAGAAGAGGATCTTGTCGCCTTCCTTCAAGTCGATAGGCACGCGAGTGCCACTCTCCAGAAGCTTGCCTGGGCCTACCGCAATAACGATAGCTTCCTGCGGCTTTTCTTGTGCGGTGTCAGGCAGATAGATTCCGCTCTTTGTCTGGTCCCCACGCTCTACGGCCTTGACCACTACGCGGTCGCCGAGAGGGCGAATGTTCACTTTCGCCTGGGTCTTTGTGTCAGCCATTGCTGATGTCCTCCCTGTCATGTAGATTTGTTATTTATCACGCCACTTTTGCGCCTGTAATTAGCAAACAGTGGCTTCGAGTGCTAATTATAAAGCATCTCTCCTGTCTTGACAAGGGTTTTTGGGCCTGAATTTAGCACTCTCGCAAAAAAGTGCCAGTTATAATCTTAATAGCAGTTATGGATTAACAGTCACTGGCTATCTCAGATAAGATATGTGCAAAACAATTGGGTATATAATTGAACCGACATACGGCTCAATGTGTAATATGACTGTGCCATTATCTACCCGAAATCGTTTATACTTGTGAGCAGAAAGGAGAGCGCATCCCAAAACAGGGACAACCAGAAGACCTGTAGGTTGAGGTAAAAGCATGTCAAATCAGGCGTACGATCTACAGGCAGAACTTGGTACGAATTTTGCTATGGAGCTTGATACTACAGAAACTTAGAGTGTTGAATAATACTTCTGAGGTATTGTAGTCAACAAAGGTAGTTGTTATAATGGGCAGCACAGCGCATCGGGAATGCCACCCAGGGCGCATTACAACTACCCTATTTTGCACAACTTTACCGGAGGTGCTGAAAACGGGGTCGAGAATAAGCAGCGCGTTCACTATTACGTTAAATTTCCCCTACCATTGCTGCGCTTCCCCTCTCTTGACCTGCATCATCATGGTAAAGTAAAATAAATCCTCCCGCGGCTATGTGGCGCAGCCCTGGAGGAGCAACGGAAACCCCTAACAGGCGACAAGTTTTGGCAGAATGTGCATAATATGGCTGGTGCGCATCTCTCACTATTGTCGTACCCGTAGGGTGAAGAGTCAGGAGCAGGAATCTTTACGACCAGGCAGGAGCAAAAATATGAGCAAATTTTCTATTCAGAAGCCACGGAGGAGGATCCACGGCCTAGCTTTCCTTTTGGTAATGCTAGTAATAGCCGCGCTAGTATCCACGGCCGTGCAAATGGTTGCGTCACTGAGCAGCCCTCTGGCTATTTCCCATGCAGAGGAGGGCGTCACTGGCACCGAAGTTTCGGCTGTTGACGTCAGCACGCGAGTCGTTTCTGCACGCGTAAATGGAAGCTACGACTGCAATGACGCAGAGTGGCATTTCATTATTAATCGGGTCAGCGATGCAAATCCAGCGCCCGATTCCATACACGTCACCTGGGCCAATGGCTCCCAGGAAGATGTGGACCTCGATAGAGTTACAGGTGGGTCAGCGCATTATGTGACCACCTCTAATCTCGATTCGCCGGTGAGTGCCGCAACCGCCGAGGTAAACAGCAGTTGGTCCGGGCAATTCGTCATAAGCCACGGGCCATGTCTTGATCAAGAACCTCTGAAGCCCACAAATACTCGGCCCCCGACAAATACTCCCAGACCGCCTACGAACACGGTCGTGCATCCAACCGGTACTGTCGTAAATGCGACGAATACGCCGAACCCTTCGTGCAACTGCACCGAAGACGTGCATCTCACTCAGGGCGGGTTGAGGGTTGTTGGGAATCGCATAGTTGCGACCTACCACAACAGCTCCCAGACGTGCAGCCACCTTATCGGCATCGCAACTTACGAGATGCCCACAGGTAATATTGAGGATCAGGTATTATTCGACTTCCAGCAGTACGTCATACAGCCCGGCGAGACTGTAACCCTTTCCGCCGATCTACCTTCCTGCGCGTGGCAGGCAGACGCATTCTGCGGCGAAGTTATTCATAGCTTCCGCGGCGGCGTCCGCTACGGGCCTCGCCTGCTCGATGCCATGTATGGTGGCGGCGCATATTGCCAGCCCACAATGACGCCTGTACCGCCCACCCGCACCCGCACTCCCATGCCACCTACCAATACTCGCACTCCCGTACCGCCTACAAATACTGTGGTACATGCGACCAATACTCCCGTACCGCCTACAAATACTGTGGTACATGCGACCAATACTCCCGTACCGCCTACAAATACTGTAGTTCACCAACCAACGCGCACTCGCACACCGGTACCCCCGACCAACACAGTGGTTCACCACCCGACACGCACTCCACGCCCTACTCGCACACATGTGCCTCCGACGCCGATTGAGACCATCATCCCGACGATAGCACTCACTCCGAGTGTCACAACTGTGCCTCCCACTCGCACGCATGTACCCCCGACCAATACGGTAGTTCACCCTACCAACACAGTCGTACACGCGACCAATACGCATGTGCCTCCCACTAACACGGTAGTGCATGCAACTAACACACCGCACGCTACCCATACGCATGTGTCTCCTACCAACACTGTTGTACATGCAACACAGACACATGCGCCCCCGACCAATACGGTAGTTCACCCTACCAACACAGTCGTAGTGGCAACTAGTACTCACGTGCCTCCCACGTATACACCTGTTCCTACATATACACCGCAGCCGACGTATACTCAGCAGCCGACCAATATCCCTCAGCCTACATATACACCGCAGCCGACGCTAACACATCGACCCACAAATACGCCTGTCGTCACCAATACTGTCGCGCAGCCTACGAACACATCTGTACCCCCCACTAACACCCGTACTCCCGTACCGCCTACCAACACGGTAGTGGTGATGACCAACACACCCTACCCGACGAGCACGCCGTATCCTACCAGCACGCCGTATCCTACCAACACACCACGGCCGACCAAGACTGCCTACCCGACGAGCACGCCGTATCCTACCAAGCCCAAGCCAAGCGGCACGGTCGTAATCTCCACGCCCACCAATACTCGCACAGCGATAGTGCCTACCAACACAGTAGTACCGCCGACTAATACGCATGTGCCTCCAACGAATACGGTGGTCCCGCCCACGAATACTGTAGTGGTAAGCACGTTGACCCCGACGCTGGCGCCGCCTACCAATACTCACCAGCCGACCGGTACAGTAGTTCAGACAACCCCGACCACGGGGGTAACGAACACCCCTGTGCTTCCCACCAACACGGTCGTAGCGCCTACTAACACGGTTGTGGCACCTACGAATACGGTGGTTCCCCCGACCAACACCGTGGCGCTGCCGACCAATACCCCCCGACCTACCAACACATCCGTACCGGGTACTCCCGGCCAGCCCACCAATACGCCGGTGCCTCTACCCACCAACACACCTACAACCCCACCCACCAATACCTCGGTACCCGCTCCCACCAACACGACGGTAGTACCCGGTGGAAGCACACCCACGAGCACTTCGGTCATCGTGGCAACCACACCGACAACAGGTGGAGTAGTTGAGGCTACACCCACAACCGGCGGACAGGTAGCTGGCGCTACCCCGACACTAGTGAGTGAGCAACTGCCTCTCGTGGGCACTCCGACTACGATTGTTTCGCAGCCGGTCGCAACACCGACCAGGGTCGTAAGCGTGCTGCCTGTAACGGGCCTGCTGGCGAACCTGTACGTAGTGCTTGCGATACTCCTCAGCATCCCGATGGCAATGATCATCATAGGCATGATCGCCAGGAGAAGAGGATCGGGAGACGACGTATTCAGGCTGTAAAGCCCTAAGGTAAGAAAGGAGAAGAGGTTCGGTTCGCCGGGCCTCTTCTTTATTAATCAAAATAGTTTCGTATAATCTAGGAATAGATTAATCTGACTCTAAAGGGACAGTTGGTAGCTAGATGGCGCTGGAAGCCGACAAAGAGAAGATAGAACATAGCAGCGAAGTCCGTGTGCTTGCACAGGCGCTGAGTAATACGCGCAGATTGGCGGCGCTCACCGGCGCGGGGATCAGCACCGAATCAGGGATACCTGACTACCGTAGTCTCAACGGCATCTGGTCCAAACAGGCGCCGATCTATTACTCGGATTTTGTACGGAATCCGGCGGTGAGGAGGCGCTACTGGGCGCGCAGCCTGAACGGCTATAGACGGTTCCGCGACGCTCAGCCAAATGCAGGCCACCATGCCCTCGCGCGCATGGAGGAAGCAGGACGCTTGCACCACCTCATTACCCAGAATGTAGATCGCCTCCACACTAAAGCAGGCAGTCGAAAGGTAGTGGAACTGCATGGCGAGAACAGCACGGTGCACTGTATCGACTGTGATTACCGGGAACCACGCAGCCAGACACAAGAGAGGCTCGAATGGGAAAACCGCCACCTACGCCTACCTGCGGACGAAACAGGCGATGCGGAAGAGGTGAAAACGCCGCTCTGCCCGGTGTGCGGTGGGCTGGTCAAGCCTGGCGTAGTATTCTTCGGCGAGCCTGTCCCCGCCGACATTACACGCAGGGCATTTGAATTAATCGACGAAGCCGATGCGCTGTTAGTGGTAGGCTCATCACTGACGGTCTGGTCGGGCTACAGGCTCGCCAGGGCAGCCCGAGAGCAAGGCAAGCCTCTTTACATCCTCAACATTGGGCCTACACGCGCCGATAAAGAAGCCACTCTAAAGGTAGAAGCTCCTGCCGGGCAAGCGCTGCGGGTCATAGCTGAAGAGATGGGCGTTTCGGCCCCACCCGTTTAGCAGGTATTTAGATAAATTAGAGGAGAGCTACATGAGCGTGTTTACCCCGGCGGAAATTGAATACCTAAAGAGCCAGCGGATAGGACGGATAGCAACCGTGGGAGCAACAGGGGAGCCACATGTAGTACCATGCCGCTTCCACTATAATGAAGAACTGGATGTGCTGGAGGTGGGCGGCGACAACATGGGCAAAAGCAAGAAGTTTCGGGATGCCACCAACAACGGACGGGTGGCCTTCGTGGTCGACGATGCGCCTGAACCGCGTAAGCCTCGTGGGATTGAGGTGCGAGGGCGGGCGGAAGTGGTCCTTACCGGAGGGGATAAACTCATGCGGGGGTGGGACCCCGAGTTTCTCCGCATTGTGCCGTCCCATGTCGCTTCCTGGGGGATAGACACCGGCCCATTCCAGCCGGTAGGACGTTCGGTCTGACATTCGATCTAGCGTATTACGAAGTGGCCTTCCAGCGCCATCTGTTTCACCAACTCGGCGGCTTCTCGGGTCACAACGTTGGGACGGTTATCGTTCATCGGTACCAATACAACATTAGCCCCCAGTTTCTTAGCCACTGCCAGGCCTGGGTCATTGGTGTCCATCACCGCTACTGTTGGGATTCCCCTGTTTAGAGCTTCGCCTGCGAAGCCGTGGTCGGCGATCACCAGGTTGGGAAGCCGCTCGGCATCGTTCAGCATCAGCTCCATCGGGCGCGAGTCGTGCGAGTGAAGCGCCCCGCAGGTGTCAGACAGAAATGCTACCGAGTTCACGGCATCCACGACCATTACATGATCAATATCCTCGCCCTGCGCCACTATCTGGCCTCTGGCAAGGTTCATTACGTGGCCGCCCAGCCTGCGCACCAGGTATGCAAGCTCGTTATAGTATTCGACCATCGAGCCTGGGTGACCCGTAGCGAAGACCACGCTGCCACCCTGGGATGCCACGCGCTTGATCGCCGTTGCGGTTGCGCGCAGCCCCTTGATAGTGGACGAAGGAGAAATATAGCCTCGCCCTTCTGTATAAGTAATGTCCTGGGAGCACTTGGTTAGACTGGCTACCATCTTGAGGGCGTCATCGGCTGGCAAACCCTCTTTCTCTATGTAGTCAATTACCTGCCGTATGCCAAAGGTAGCATAAGGGTCGCCGTTCACCATTCGCTGCACGGCTTCGACGTTTTTCTTACGTGTATGGCTCAGATCAGGCCCGGCCAGGCGCAGCTTCGTCAATCTACGCTCGATCACCCGGTCGTCTAATGCCATGCTATCAGCCTCCTGTGGGGCGATATGTGCTAATCCAGAGGACGAAGGGGCCTTCAACATGGCCCGATTGTAGTCTGCTTTGCGTTTCGGGGTGAGCCTTTGCACACTGCCCGCACGAAGGAGTCTGCAAGAATGCTGCCAAGCAGTTAGCCACCATTGACTATTCGAAGCAGCAGTAGCTACAATGCCCTATCCGCTATCAAGGAACGTCCATGGCAAAAGACATACACACAACCCAGCCCGAAGAGAATACTGAAGCAGAGGCGCTGCCAATAACACCTCCAATCGCGGAAAAGGCCAAGAGCAACAAGCCTCTAATCGCGGGGATAATGGCTATGGTGCTGGTGTTCAGCGTGGCGGTAGTTGGGTTCTGGGCTTATAACAAGTTCCTGAACAGTCCCGCCGTTTCGCCTGGACGGGTGCTGCCCCCTAACACCCTGGCCTACATCACCATAGATCCGTCCCCAGGCGAGAGTCAGAAGAAAGCATTTGATGAGATAACCCGCGCATTCGAGGCTCAGCCTGGATTCAAGGAGGCATGGGCAAAGCTCGGAGACGGAGCGGCGGGATCAGGGGTCAGGGATCAGTGGTTAGGGATTGGCGACTTCGACTCCCTTAGTAGCTACCTCGGCAGTAACTTCACGTTGGGGCTGCTGCCTCCCAGCACCAATGACCTGGAAAGGATCAGGACTGCCTCCGACGGAGATGAAGAAATGCTCGACGTACTGAAGCGCAACGTGGTAGGGCTGGTTGACCTCGATTTCAACCCACTCAACAAAAAAGGGCCACTGGCCGATCTGAAACGGCATTCAGAAGATGGGGTGATTGTGGACGTAACCGAGAAGTACCGCGACATAGAGATACGTAAATATGTCAGCGATACCGTTACGCTGTATTTTTCACTATTGCCCGATACGTCTACTGCGGTTGTGGGCGCTGACCCGGAGCCTGTACGCACCGTAATAGACCAGTTCGTGCTTGATGAGGGTCTCAAGTACGATCCAGTCTACAAGGAGTTGCTAGCCGATCTGCCTTACGAGCAGGTAGTTACAATTTATGTCAGCTTGACGGAGATCAGCCATCAGCTCCAGCTAATGCAAGACTTTCGGGATACCGCAGCCCTGGAAGGTACGGGCGCGTGGATGGCGTCGCTCAGCGGGAAACCGGACGGCCTCCAGATAAATATAGTAGCCCAGACCGAGTTCGAGGGAACAGGCATGCTGCTATTCGGCAGACCGGGCATAGACATGGAGGTAAATCCCAGGGCGAGGCCACAGGTGGCATCTTTATATGATGTGCCACAGGACGCGCTGGCCTTTGTCGTGGGCACAGACCTCAAGAGCACGGCCCAGGTGGCTCTGGGGTCATTCCGAAGTGAAGACCCTCCGGGCGAGGCTCAAATGGAAGCCGAATTAAAGGAGAAGACGAGCCTGGACCTGAAGCAAGATATTCTCCCCATAATTGGCGGCGACTACATAGTGAGCCTCTCGGCATCCGGCACGCCGGATAATCCCATCCCGTTGTTTGTATCACAGTTGAAGTTATCACCCGATAGCCGATCTCGCGCCCTGGAAGTGGTGCCCGCCTTAATGGAGGCGTTTTCAACCGGCGGCGCTGTAGTGCAGACGACGGAGATGGGCAACAGCTTCTACGTGCCTGCATCATCCAACACGACCGTGGTCCTGGCAAGCGACCGGCTGATACAGATACAAGATGAAGACCAAACAATCGCTAAGGAGAAGGCAAGAACGGTCCTTGCGGGGATAGGTGAAGGTTTCGGTGGCACGGACAAATGGAAGGCGATATCGAAGCACCTGCCGGTTGACAGCAACCTTATAGCATACGCTGATATCAAAGCAATACGGGAGATATATGAGCGCAATATGTCTGAAGAGGAGGAGGGTGAATACAAGCAATTATCACCCTTCCTCCGCCCTGCCCAATATATTTTGGTCGGTTCAGCCAACTACTCTAACCTTGCCACTAAAGAGCCTAAACCCATCAGCAAGCTGCGCAGCCACACGGTCGTGTTTGTGGGGATTGGGGACTAGGGATTAGGGATTAGAAGGCAGTAATCACGTTTCACGCTTCACGTTTCACGTCGCCTCTTCCCTTAGCTTCCTCCCCTCAAAACTCTCCATCTTCTCGACTATCTCAGGCGGGATGGGCCGGCTGCGGCCAGTCTCGTGATCGTAGAAGACATTGACAGTAGAGGCGACGGCCATTACTTCTCCCGTGCCGCTGTCGCGAAGCTCATGCTCCAACGTCCAGCTTTTGTTGCCTATCCGACCTATGCGCGTGTAGACATCGAGAGTCTGACCGTAGAAGACCGGCTTGATAAAATCGACTTTCGCGCTGGCAACCGTCATGCCGAAGTCGCGTGGATCGGCCAACCCTGTCAGGTTCGAGTAAAAGGCCACACGCGCAGACTCGACATAGGTAAGATAGACAGCATTGTTGACATGATCAAACATGTCAACGTCCGCGAACCGCACCTGAACGGTATAGTGGAAGTTCCACCCCTGGTCATTCTGTGACGAAGGCGGCATACTCGTGGAATTGCTCATGGTAGGGACTATATAAAGGGGCAGGGAGGTTGTCAAGGGAAGCTGTATCTGGGGAGTGGCGAAATCCGAATATGTAGGGGCGGACACATAGGTCATCTGTTCCAACTAATTCCCTGACGGCAGGCGTGGGAGTAGAGTGCATGAGTGGGAAAGGCTGTGTTGACATCATCTGGCCTGCCGCCAACACGCACGAGATCGGCTGGGAATCCGCCTGCTCT
>JBBRVL010000038.1:0-16528 GCA_038246925.1 Chloroflexia bacterium | reverse complement strand
ATCCCTACACGCGCGGCGTGCATGCGACGATGTACCGGGGTCGGCTCTGGACGATGCGGCACGAGCGGCGGTTGTTTACCTCACCGATTACTCACGCACCGGAGACCCTGCGTCGCTCGATAAGTCGCGCCGCCTGTTGAACTTCACTATGTATATGCAGGTCGAGGATGGTGAATTCTACAATTTCATCACCGACCGTGCAGGCACTATCAATAAGATAGGCAACACATCTTACAAATCATCGGGCTGGTGGGCGGCGCGAGGAGCTTGGGCTTTAGGCACAGGCTATCGCGTCCTTCAAAAGACCGACCCGGCCTACGCGGAGAAACTAAAGGCGGCGTTCACGCGCATCCGCGATGCCTGGACGCGGGAAGTCGGCACTAATTACGGCAAGTACAGTCCCACCCACGGCCTCAATGTGCCCGGCTGGCTGCTCGGCGGAGGCGCGGACGTTACCAGCATAGCAATCCTTGGCCTGCTCGAATACGACACGGCTGTTGGCGGGGCAGACGCCCCTACCCGTGACCTGTTGAGTAAGCTGAGCGAAGGGCTGGCGACCTACCAACTTGGAGACGCTCGCAACTACCCGTTCGGACTGCACCCAGACAGCGCAGCCGCCCCTACTACGTGGCATGCCTGGGGCAGCACCCAGGTCTCGGCGCTGGCCCGCGCAGGCGAGCAATTGGGACACCCGGAGTGGGTCGAGTCGGCTCGCCGCGAGGCCGACACCTTTTACACGCGGCTACTGGCGGGGGAGATGATCTCGGAATGGGGAGTTATGCCTTTCGGGTACCCGCAGATTGCCTACGGCATGAACAGCATCACGCAGGGCCTCCTTGCCCTGCGCAAGGCGACCGGGGACGACAAATATGGGCGCATGGCGGGCCTGGCGGCGGGCTGGTTCTACGGCAACAATAGCGCCCTTTTCGCTATGTATGACCCCGCGACCGGGCGCGGCTATGACGGCCTCATGGGTCCCAGCGAGTTCCGCGTAAACCGCAACTCAGGGGCCGAGTCGACCATCGAAGCTTTGATGGCGCTCCAGGGAGTAGGGATCGACCCAATAGCGCAGAATTATATACAGTACAGGCCGCAGGCGGAAGGTAACAATAGCTGGCTGAGCCTGGAAGCAGAGGCCGCGCGGCAGACGAAAGGTGACCAGGTCTCCTCTTACAAGGCAGCGCAGAGTACCGGAGAAGCGCGCTGGAGCGGGGAGCACTATATCACGATAGGCCCCAACGATGCTTTCACGCAAGATTTCAACCTGGCAGATGGGCGTTATTATCTGTACGCAGCCTATCTGCGCCAGGCCGCGGCTCAGAAAGAATTCGTGGCCGAGGCGGTAAAATCGTCCTCCCCGCCCGCGATTGATGGCGACCTGGTAGACTGGTCGGTCGCGCAGCCTCTTTCGGCTACAGCCCAATCCAATATTCTACGCGGCTCGGCGGGCTGGGGCGGGGCTGACAAGGATGCTTTCGTTGGTTACATCATGTGGGACGCGCAAAACCTGTATATTTCGGCCCGTGTCTTCGATCCTGAGCACCGACAGACCGAGATTGGGCCTTCAGTCTGGAAAGGCGATACCCTGTGGGTCTACCTTGATGCCAACCGAGACCGTAGCACGGCAGAGGCCAAGCTCACCCTGGCCCAGACCCCCGAAGGACCGCAGGTTTGGAACTGGAAAGCCAACGCTTATGTGCGTGACGCGCAGATGGTCTGGAAGGGTGGAGATGGGCAGTACGTCTACGAAGCAAAGCTGCCCTGGGCCTCGCTCGGCGTGTCGCGCATTGAGGCAGGCAAGCAGATGGGTATCGAGCTAGGGCGCGGCTGTTGCGGCAGCGGATTTCAGGACCTGTCGGGCAAAGACCCCGACGCTGCGGGTAATCTGGTGCAACTGACTCTTGTGGACGCACTGACGCCAGGGGTAAGCAGCCAGGCGGTTGCGCCCGGTGGACCGGATGCGGTCGCATTGCGCTGGGACCTTGACGGTAGCGGCCCCCGTAAGCACGCACAGGGTGGGTCGCCCGACCGCGATTATCTCTGGCTTGAGCGGCTCTCCTCCACCCCGGTAGAGATGACTGCGGGCGCGCATAATCTGACACTCGAATATGCCGGCGCCGACCCCGCTCGTGTAATCGCCCTGGACGGCTTTCTTTTGGTGCCTACTCAGTTGAAGAAGACGCTTCAGGCTCCGGGTAAGCCGGGTCTCACCCTTCTTTACGATATAGAGAGCGGCCAGTTCAAGATGGAAGAGAGATAAGCATGCAGGGCAATGCGGGCATCAAGGATATCGCCGAGCGGCTGAGCATCTCATCGGCTACGGTATCGCGCGCTCTCAACGACAAGCCGGGGGTATCGGCTAGCCTCAGGCAGCGCGTGCTGGAGGTCGCCGCCCAACTCAATTTCACGCCCAATCTGGCTGCTCGCAGCCTCGTTGGGGCGCGCACCCTCACCGTGGCATTCATGGTTCACCAGCAAGCATTCCCGGTATCGAGTGACCCTTTCTATTTCGTCATGCTGCCAGGTGTGGAGCGTGTGCTGGCCCAGGTAGGATATCACGTGGTGCTAACCACGATAGGCGACGGCGCTATTGAGGCAGATCACCTGCGTGTGGTAAGGGAGCGCCGCGTGGATGGTGCTATCCTGGCCGGTCCAGATATTCCCACGGCGCTGATACTATCGTTGGTCCAGCGCGGCTTGCCAATTGTGCTGATAGATAACTCGTTGGAGCGCACGGCACTTGATTGCGTACTCTTCGATAACCGCGAGGGCGCTCGGTTGGCAGTTGAGCATCTACTGTGGCATGGACGTAGGCGTGTAGCCTTTGCCGGCGGGCCTATGGCATGGCTGAGTACCCGCGAACGGGGCGACGGGTACCGTGACGCGATGCGCAAGCAGGGACTTGAACCAATCGTCGTGCACGAGGAGGCCACAACAGTACAAACAGGATTTCAAGCTGGACACGAATTACTCGGCATGGACGAGCCGCCCGATGCCATATTCGCGGTAAACGATGCGATGGCCCTAGGTATTATCAAGGCGGCGCGCGAGCTAGGCGTGCGTGTGCCTGAAGACCTGGCTGTGGTTGGGTTCGACGACATCAGCATGGCCGAGTCGGCCCACCCACCCTTGACCACCGTGCGAATCGCAAAGGAAATAATGGGCGAACTGGCGGCCAGGCGTCTCTTAGACTTGATTGGCGGTGACGCGCACACTGAGCATAATGAGCACGGAATCCCTGTGAAGAGCATAGTCGGTATAAATTTGGTGGTTAGAGCATCGTGTGGCTGTAGCGTAGAGAAGAAGGTAAGGGGGTGATTGAAAGAGATAATTAGACACAGCTATTACGTAACTCAGCGATTGGCGTCGCTGGGCATGAGCGAAACGTGGGCAATAGTGAAACGTGGGTGGCAATCAACCTATAACCCTACAGGAGGAAAGCATTGAAACCAAGAACATTCTCGACCTTTAGCCTTATGATCGCTGTCATCATGTTGTTGACGGCTTGTGGTGATAGCGGCACACCTGCAACTGCACCTACGAATACCGCCCCTGCTGCTGCGGCAACGCAGCCTGGGCCAGCCGGAGCTACCGATGTACCGGCGACTTCGGCGCCCAGTGGCAATAAGACCAAGGTTATACTAACAACATGGGCAGGAGCCGATGAAGCAAAAGAGCTTCAGGTCGTAATCGACAAGGTGAACGCTTCGGCCACCGACTTCGAGATCGTGCACCAGCCCAACCCGGCCGACTATTACACCAAGATACAGACGATGATCGCAGGCAATACCGCCCCCGACTTGATGTGGCTCTCTCAGGAGTACGTCGCCAACTATGCGGACAACGGCGCGGTCCTCGATCTGACCGACATGCTTGGCAAGATGAGCGACATGCCCGCCGCCAAGCTCGATGACTACTATCCCGGTACCCTTGAAGTCGCTCGCTACAACGGCAAGCTCTGGGGCCTGCCCTGGATCGCCGCGCCCGTGATGCTTTACTACAATGTGGACGCCTTCCAGAAGGCAGGCATCAACCCGCCTGACGAGAGTTGGACCTGGGACACCTTCAAGGACGCCGCCAAGAAGCTCACGGTGAAAGACGCTTCGGGTAACGTAACCCAGTACGGCACTTCTTTCAACGGCTGGCCCCCGGTCCATATGTTCATCTGGCAGGCGGGCGGCGAAGTACTGAGCGCCGACCTTAAGAGCAGCCCTATAGACAGCTCGGAAGCCGTCCAGGGCGAGCAGTTCTACAAGGACATCGTTTTCAGCCCCGACTATGCCGTGCCGGAAGCCGTTATCAAGGAGCAGGGCTTCGGCGAAATGGCTAAGGCAGGTAAAGTCGCCATGTTCTTCGGCGGGGCCGCCGACGACCTCGACTACGCCCATGCCAAAGACCCCAAGAACGCCGACCTGAAGATCGCCCTGGTACCCAAGGGTCCCAAGAGCCGCACCACCTTCGCCTACACCGCCGTCACCGTGGCATCGGCCCGGACCAAGAACCCGGAGATCACTACAAAGGCGCTGGCTGCCCTTACCGACGGCATACACCACTGGAAGGTGTTGGCCCCGCGCAAGTCGCTGGCGACGGTGGATGTAATCTCAGCAAGCGTGCCCGGCAAGAAAGATTCGGCGCCGATTATCATAAAGGCCGCCGAAGATATGCGAGGGTTCCGTAACGTCCCGAGGCAGGCCGAGTGGGACACCATCTTCTGGGAATCGTTCCAGGACCTGCTGTACCACGACAAAGGCACCGCGGCTGATCTAGCCAAGACGGCTCGGCCCAAGCTGGAGGAAGTCTTACCCAAATAGGTATGTGAATTACGAATTACGAATTACGAATTACGAGTTAGACCCCCAATCAATTCGTAATTCGTAATTCGTAATTCGTAATTACTCTCGGAGGTGCGTGATGACCGATACTGGTTCGTGGTTGGGGGACTACGCCCTCACACTAAGCCATTGGCTGCTGGTCGCGGGCGCGGTTGCAGGGGCTGTGCTGCTGACCTACTTCCTGCTGACGAAGCTGGGCGTGAAACGGGAATCGGCCACAGGCATCGCCCTGATCATGCCGTGGGTGCTGGGCTTCCTTATCTTCAGTCTCTTCCCCTTCCTCGCCTCGTTCTACCTCAGCTTCACGGACTACAACATCCTGCGACCGATCTCGCTGGAGAAGCTGCCGCCGCTGGTGGGGTTCCGCAACTACGTCTATGCTTTCACCGAAGACCCTAACTTCTGGCCCAGTATACGGCTTACGCTTCTCAACGGCGCAATTGGCATCCCACTGGGTATGGCAGGCTCTCTTTTCACGGCGATGTTGCTGGCCCGCAACGTGAAGGGGGTGGGCATCTGGCGCACCATTTACTATCTGCCCGCGGTCTTGCCTGCGGCGGCCATGGCACTCCTTTGGCGCTGGATGTTCAACCCGTCAAACGGTCTGATCAACACCATACTCAGCCCCGTCTTATGGCTGTTCGGCTGGGATAAGCCAGGCTGGTTCACCGACACCAATCTGGTGCTCCCTTCCTACGTAATCATGGGTATGTGGGGCATCTTCGGCACTACCACGGTAATCTTGCTGGCGGGCCTGAAGAATATCCCAAGCGATCTTTACGAGGCAGCTACCATAGACGGCGCGGGCAAGGTGGGGCAGTTCCGCAACGTAACGATACCTATGCTGACCCCTACCCTCTTCTACGTGCTGGTCACATCCATGATAGCGTCGTTACAGCTTTTCACAGTGGCCTTGTTCATCCAGACCCCACGCTCGGCGGGCCAGTTCCTCAACGTCTATATCTGGCAGCAAGCATTCGGCGCCCAAAAGATGGGTTACGCCTCGGCGCTCGCATGGATACTCATGGTTATGACGCTGATTCTGACCCTGCTCGTCTTCCGCTCTTCGTCACTCTGGATTTACTACGAAAGCGAAGTACGCCAGGAGAAGCCGCCTGGGGCGCGCAAGCGTGGCCTCTTTGGGGGTCTGAGGGCGACTCAGCAGGCAAGCGGCGCGGAAGGTACAGTGGGAGGAGGTCACTAGATGGCTACAACAGCAAGAACGCAGGCTCAACGTATATCTGAGCAGGAAAAGGTCCAATCAAAATACGGTGATATCAAGCGCGAAAAGAAGGTGTCCAACAGCGTCACCTACTTCCTCCTGGCTCTGGGCGCGGCCATCGTGCTGGTGCCTTTCGGCTGGATGATCAGCACTTCACTCACCGCACGGGACCAGCTTTTCGTCTACCCTCCACAGATCATACCCAACCCGGTCGCCTGGCAGAATTACCTCGAGGCCTGGAACGCGCTGCCGGTATCATTCACCCGCTTCACGGCGAACACGCTCTTCATCACCGTGCTGGCGATGAGCGCGGAGATATTGACCTGTAGCCTGGTGGCATACGGCTTTGCTCGCTTCCGCTTTCCAGGGCGCAACATCATCTTCCTGATCATGTTGAGCACCATGATGCTGCCCGGCGTGGTGACGCTGGTGCCGCAGTTCATCATGTGGCGCGAGCTGAAGCTCGTGGACACGTACGACCCGCTCGTACTGGGCGCATGGTTCGCATGGGGGCCGTCCTACATATTCCTGCTGCGCCAGTTCTTCATGAGCATCCCGCGCGAGATCGAGGAGGCCGCTATCATAGATGGCGCGAATGCCTTCCAGATCTACTGGCGTATTATGCTGCCGCTGGTCAAACCGGCGCTCCTCGCTATCGCGGTGCTGAGCTTTATAGGCAACTGGAATAACTTCCTGGGGCCGTTAATTTACCTGAACACCGGGGAAAAGTATCCGATGATTATGGCCCTCAAGTTCTTTGAGCAGAGCCTCTCCAAAGAAGCGCCCCTCTTCCATTACATGATGGCTATGTCCGCGATGATGGCGCTCCCACTTCTGGTGCTCTACTTCCTCATGCAGCGCAACCTGATCGAGGGAATAACCGTCGGGGCAGTTAAAGGTTAGTTCGATTTTAGATTTTGGGTTTTAGATCTTGGATTATTAGGGCTGGGATTAACTGAGTAGATGATGAGCTACGATCACGAATTGACCCTGCATATCCAGTTATCCCGTTCTCTTCCCGCTTAGTATTGCAGAAGAAGTAACAATTGTCTTCTTGCGGCACAGTTTAGTATATGCGGGAAGATAGGTAAGTTTTGCAAAGCTTATCTATCTTCGTCTCCTGTTGCCGGGAAGTGTTACCTTAGGGCGTGTCACATCCTGGATAGAAAGTGTTAGCAACGATTTTAGCCGTCTGCCCGCGTGTCACGCTATTGGTGGGGCGGAAGTACGGCTTGCCCAACAAGCACGGTTCCCCTGCGCCACCGCACGGATAGCCACCCATGATATTGCGAGAAGCTAACCTCTGGATCTCCCTGTAGAAGGTGTAAGTAGGGGGCACATCTTCAAAGGTCTGGTTGGTAGGCTCTTCCGAGAAGCCTGCCGCGTTTGATACGATCTTTGAGGTCTGCCCTCGAGTGGCGTTGGCCGCAGGCCTGAAATAAGGCTTGCCTGTAGTGCAAGGCTCACCTGGCCCTCCGCACACATAGCCTGTCATATAGCCTCTTGTCGTCAGTCGCTGTATGAACTCGTAGAAGGTGTTGGTGGGAGTGACGTCCTCGAAGGTCTGCCCACTGACAGGCTCTGAGAAGCCGGCCGAGTTGGAGACTATTTTGGCAAGCTGGCCCCTGGTGACCTGTACATTTGGCCGGAACGTACCATCAGCATATCCCGATATGATGCCTTTACACGCCAGGCACCTGATGAAAGAGTAAAAGGTACTACCAATCGGCACGTCGGAGAAACTGACCTCGCAAGGTGTCACAACGGTGGTGGACGTGGTGGTGGAGGTGATCATAGGAGGCGTACCTGTTCCGGTGGAGACAGGGGTGAACGTCACCAGTGTGGGTGTTGACGTGCTTGTCGTCTGGGCTGTACCGGTGGGGATACTGGTGCTTGACACAGTCACTATGGGTGTCATTATGGGTGTGGGTGTAAGCATGGGGTTCGAGCCTGATATCTTAGAGATAAAACCGTCGCTCTTCCCTGCATTCTCGGGCTGGAAGGGATTTGCTACTGGGAAGTCAAACGAGCCTGTGCCGCCGCCGATTACTGCATTGCCCGCCACGTCTATCAGGATACCCTTACCTGCATCTTCACCCGTGCCATTCGGCGGGGAGAAGTGCCCACCCAGGAAGGTCGAGTAGACCAAGTCAGAGCCGGAGGCGTTGAGCTTGGTAACAAAGGCATCATAAACGTCTGCCTTCTGGGGCTGCACGGCCCGCACTACCGGGAAGTCGGGAGAATTGGTCTTGCCTGTGATGTGAGCCTGTCCGATGCCATCAACTGCTATGTCAAACGCTTCATCGTCCCCATAAGGCGGGTTGAGGGTTCCTCCTACAAAGGTTGAATAGACGAGGGCGTTACCTGCCGGGGTGAACTTGGTGACAAATGCATCGTAGTAACCACGGAAGAAAGGTTGGAATGAGCCAGGCGTGGTAGGGAAGTTGGGCGACTGGGTGAAGCCCGTCACATACGCATAGCCTGAGTCGTCCACGGTGATGCCCTGCCCGTTGTCTTCTCCCGGCCCCGGCGGGTTCTCACCACCCAGATAGGTAGAGTAGATAAGAGCAGAGCCTTGCGGGTTCATCTTGGTGACAAAGGCCTCTCCATCGTAATAGGTGGACTGGTATGGGTTCACCATCGGGAAGTCCGGTGAGCCTGCAAAGCCAGTCAGGTAGAGGTTGCCGCCACCATCCAATGCTATGTCGTGCACTTCGTCGGCATAAATACCGCCCAGGTAAGTAGACCACACGATAGCCGAGCCGTTCGGATTTATCTTCGTCACATAACCATCGGTGCTGCCCCTGTTGCTCGTCTGGTATGCGCCTGCCGTGGTGGGGAAGTTAGTCGAGCCAGTGTGGCCCACCAGATATACGTTGCCTGCTCCATCGGTTGCCAGACGCTCGGCATAATCAGAGCCGTTCCCGCCCAGGTAGGTGGAGAATATGATACCGCCGAATGGGTTGAGTTTGGTCATAACCACATCGTAGATACCGCCGTTGTGGCTCGCCTGTAGAGGGTTGACCAGAGGGTAATCGAATGATGTGGCGATACCTGCGACCGTGGCGTTGCCTGCCGCGTCCACGGACAGGGCGTACCCGTAATCTATACGTGTTCCGCCGAGTATGGTCTGGTAAAGCAGGTTCTGCCCGTCAGGGGAGAACTTCGAGATTTCTATGTCGCCATAATTTATGTCATTCTGGAACGTGGTGCCCATGACATAGATGTTGCCCGCAGCATCCCTGCCTATGTCCTCGATCGAATCGCGCTCCCAGGAGCCGTAATACGTAGAGTAAAGGAGTGAGGGTGGGATTGGCGTGGCGCTGGGCGTTACAGGCGGAGTTGGTGTATTCCCTCCAGGCGTAGGGGTGGCGTTGCAAGGAGGCAGCGTAAATGTAAGCTGTAGCCCCTGGCTGAGTACTCCTGTGTTGCATGAGTACTGAGTGTGCTGGGAGCCTGTATCGCGCTGCACGCCCACGGTGGCAGTATCTCCTGGATTATCCAATTGCCCGTATATTATGTCGAAGCGCCCGTTGCTGTTCTCATAAAGGCGAATCTCGAAACGGATGTTCACGATTGGTGGCTCGTTGCGGTGTGCGCGCCACTCGATATTGAAGATACGATTGGGAGCAGAGCCGCTGATCGACGTGTATATGCCGCAACCCCATCCGGCGTTGCAGTCCAAAAAGAGGTCATCCCAGTAGCCATATATGACGTTATTGTATTCGGTGTTAGGCAGGCAGGAATTGAACGGCAGGCTGTTATCACTGGTGAATTGCAGGTTACCATTCGAACTTGCCCTGGCCTGCGTGAAGGTCTGGTTGTAGAACTGCACAGGAAATGGCAGTACTATTGGCGCAGTGCAGTCATTGCAGTCGGAGTTCGGAACTAGATTAGTGCCGGGGACGATAGCTGCGCCTGTGCTTTCACTTATGGAGTAGTCGCTGGCCGGGCAAACGGTAGGTGTGGGTGTGCCGCTTTCTGGCGTGGAGGTGGGGGTAGGGTTCCCTTCCGAGATACGGGAGACGAAAGCGTCCTCCACACTCGCCCGGAACGGCTGAAATGCATCTGGTGTGGTCGGGAAGTCGCTCGCCTCGGTGTTACCTGTGATGTAGATGTTGTTGCTTCCGTCAATGGCGATGGCGCCAGGGGCTTGCATCTCACGGTTGTTGGTGCCACCGAAGTACGTGGAGAAGATAACCCCGGACCCTGCGGCGTTGAGGTGCGTTATGAATGCATCCTCACTGCCGCGCAGTTGCGGGAATAGAGGGTTCATGGTAGGGAAGTTGGAGGATTGGGTGCTCCCAAAGACGAAGGCTTCGCCCGCCGAGTTTACTGCTAAGCTATGGGCGTCGTCTGACCAATTACCGCCCAGGTAGGTGGAGTAGTTCAAGCTCCCAGCCGGGGTGAACTTGGAGACGAAGGCATCAACTCCGCCGTTATAGTTGGGCTGGAAAGCTGCGCCTGCTATAGGGAAGTTCCCCGAGCCGGTCAAGCCTGTGATGTATGCGTTGCCTTGGGGGTCCACAGCAACATCCAGCGCCTCGTCAATGAACTCATAATCGTTACCCCCGAAATAGGTCGAGTAAACGAGTGCCGAACCCGCGGCATTAATCTTACTGACGAAAGCGTCATAGGTGCCAAGCAGGTTGGGCTGGTAGGCATTCGCTGTTGGGTAGTTATCGGAGGTGGTTAAGCCCGCTATGATGACATTGCCTGACGAGTCAACCGCTATCCCTTTCGGTTGGTCATTGCGTACGCCGCCAAGATAGGTAGACCATATTAGGGCAGATCCTGCCGGGTTGAACTTGGTAATAAAGCCATCCTCTATATTGACCAGATTAGGCTGGATAGCGTTGAGCACCGGGAAGTTTGTGGAATCTGTGTATCCAGTTACGTACACGTTACGATTGGCGTCTAGGGCGATGGCACCAGATTGGGGGCCGCTCCCATGTGAGTTCTCGGTGTCGTTACCGCCCAGGTAAGTGGAGAAGATCAGAGCCGAGCCTGTAGGATTGAGCTTGGTGACAAAGGCATCGTAGAAGCCGCCACCGGAGGTGGGCTGGTAAGCGTTGGCGACCGGGAAGTTGGTCGAGGCCGTGAAGCCCGTGATGTAGGCGTTGCCGTCGGCATCGGTCGTGATGTCGAGGCCCCACTCTATGTGCGAGCCGCCCAGATAGGTGATATATATGGGCTGCCCTGCGGGGTTGAACTTGGCTACTATGACGTCATCGATGCCGCGGTTACTCCCCTGGTAGGCGTTTACAGTGGGAAAGTTGGATGAATTGGTCATGCCGGTGACGTAGAAGTTGCCCGCGCTATCGGCGGCGATCCCGAAACCATACTCAGCGAAGTTGCCACCCAGGTAGGTCGAATAAGTGAGCGTCGGATCTATGGTCAGCGGCTGGGTTCGGTCATAAGTGCCCAGGGCGAAGCTGACGCTGCCGTCCTGTGCCACCAGGTAGCTTGCGGCCACAGGCATACGCTCACCGCTAATCTCCTGCCAGGCGACGGGCGCTTGCTCTGTTACGGTAAAGGGCTGGCTGCCCCCAAGCTGGACCTGCAGAATGCCCTCTTTACTTACGCTGGTCTGCGGATTACCCGCTCCGGTGTACTGCCAACGGATAAGGCTGGGGTCCGCCCCAGGAGCTACAGTATACGTACCCTTGAGCAGTCCGCCCTGGCCGCCATAGCTTAGGTCTATCCCTGGATAGAGGCTAATGTATGTGACATCTCTATACGCAGGCAGGTTGCTGTGCCACTGCGCGGGGTCGGCGCCGATGAAATAATTTACTTTACCGGGCAAAATGGTATCCCCGGTAATGCTCACATCGGGATTGGATCCGACGAAGGCCAGGCGCACCACCTCGGATTGAGGAGCGTCCGCTGCCGCAACGGATGCAACCTTTGCTTTTTGAGGTTGCGTGCTGTTGGGAGCGCGGAAGTCAGCATTATCCTTCCCCTGGCTGCTCTCCGCTGAGAGGGAAAGTACCACGCCCGAGGATGTGAAAAAGAAGGTGCCGCCGGGCGCGTGGGACAGGAACTTCACTTCGGGGTTGGTCTGCCCGGCGTTTGGTTCAAACTGGAAAGGCAATTGACCGAAGTCCAGCGTCTGCGCTCCCGCGGTCGAGATCTGGGGCGTTGAACCGGCCATCAGACCAGGGATTACTGGAAGCAGCCCTGCCAGCATAACTGCCAGGAGAACTAGGGCAATTGTGTACCTGCCCCCTCTTGATGTATTTGCTATCGTATTCATGATTTCTCCTCTGTGCTACGCAATGATTGCTTCCATCTGTCGTAGCTCGTTTTCCTTATTACTATTCAGTTGCGACGCATCAACTCTGCCAGACCTCTGTTACTACCAGGGTATGCGCGGGTGAACACGCGGTAGATGTTTCATTAGTGTTGGGCTGTGAATATGCCCGTGGGTGCGCTTATGGAAAGTAGCCTCCCTCAAGCCATAGGAGCGCCCCGTTGTATTCATTATAGCCCCCAGGTCAGGGTGACGGGCCATACAAATGCCATACATGATTCTAGGGCTATAGCGACCTGACCGGCATGGGGTTATGAGTAACCGAAGGCGTACTATTATCTAGGCGCTATTGCCCGGAAGGGGCTTCTTATCGACCCACAGGTGATATAATGGACTCTATAACTTCAACCTTGCCTGGTATTGACCAGGGTCGCTTTATATGCCTGCCAGCCCGTCTGTCCCACACAGAGATGATCACGTGAGCGAGGGTACCGCGTTTGGAGCGTGGCTCAAGCAGCGCCTTAGTGCCCTTGGGCTGACGCAGAAAGAGCTTGCCGAGCAGGCAGGCTGTTCGGCCGTGATGATTGAGAAGATCGAGTCGGGTGACCGGCGGCCCTCCAGCCAGGTAGCGGAGATGTTGGCGGAGTGTCTCAATGTGCCTGCCGATGAGCGCAGGGCGTTTGCCGAGTTCGCCCGGGCGCGCCTGCCAGCCAGCTGGCTAGCTCTGCTTGCCGAGGCCGACAATCGCGCCCCATGGCGCACTCTCTACAGGCGCTCCACCAACCTCCCTTCGCCCCATACAGCGTTTATAGGTCGCGAAAAAGAAGTAGAGGCAGCTTGCGCACTCTTGAGGCTGCCTAGCGTGCGCCTCTTGAGCATGATCGGCTCGCCCGGCATAGGTAAGACCCGCCTCAGCCTGCGCGTGGCCGAAGAGCTAATGGGAGACTTCGAGGGCAACATCTTCTTCGTGGAACTGGCTCCCGTCCGCGATCCTGATCTGGTGATCCCCTGCATAGCCGGCTCCCTCAACCTGCGTGAGGTGGGCGGCGAGTCTCTGCTGCGGAACTTGAAGCGATATCTGGGAGATAAGAGGGCTCTGCTGGTACTTGACAACTTCGAGCAGGTAATGCCTGCCGCCCATCAGGTGGGCGACTTGCTGACCTCGGCCCCCTGGCTGAAAGTGCTGGTTTCAAGCCGGGAGATCCTGCACATATATGGCGAATATGAGTTTCAAGTGCCTTCCCTCGACCTGCCGAGCATGAGTCACTTGCCGCCCGTGGAGCGCTTGATGGAATATGAGGCAGTCCGTCTTTTCACCGAGCGGGCTTTGGCCGTGCGCCCTCATTTCACTCTCACACTGGAGAACGCCCCGGCCGTGGTTGAGATTTGCACCAGGCTCGACGGGGTGCCCCTGGCTATCGAGCTGGCCGCGGCGCGCGCAAGGACCCTCCCACCCTTTGAAATCGTCAGGAGGCTGGACAGCAACCTGCAACTGTTGACGGGTGGTGCACGAGACCTTCCACCCAGGCAGCGTGCCCTACGCAGCGCTATCGACTGGAGCTATGATTTGCTCAACGAAGAGGAGAGGCAGCTCTTCAGGCGTATATCGGTCTTTGTTGGCGGGTGCTCGCGGCAGGCGGCAGAAGCGGTATGTGGACCGCAGACGGCGGACGATATCTTCATCACGCCGGAGCTGGAGTCCCTGGTCGACAAGAGCCTGATTCGACAGGAAGAAATAAACGGGGAGATGCGCTTCTCCATGCTCGAGACGATCCGCGAATACGCGAGGTGGCGCCTGGTGGGGCGGGGCGAAGATACGATCATATACCGCCGGTACGCCGATTATTATGTGGCCCTTGCGGAACAGGCCAAGTCCGCCATGAAAGGCCCCCAACAACTAGCATGGTTAGACCGGCTCGAACTCGAGCACAACAACCTTCGGGCGGCGCTTGGGTGGGCTCTCGATGCCGGAGATGCCGAGACTGCCCTTGGGCTAGCGGGGACTCTGTGGAGATTCTGGCTCACTCACGGGCATTTGACCGAGGGGCGCAAGTGGCTCATGGAAGCCATCGAGCAAAGGGGAGATGCTGGAGATGCGCCGGATACCATGCTGGCAAATTCCCTCAACGGGGCCGGCAACCTGGCTTGCGCCTGCGGCGATTTTGCGGCTGCGCAACCTCTATACGCGCGGAGCCTGTCCATACGGATCCGACATGGAGATAAGGCCGGCATCGCCAACTCGCTCAACAATCTGGCGTTGACCGCCCACAGCCGGTGCGACTACGCCAGGGTGAAGGCTCTTCACGAGGAGAGCCTGGCCATAAAGCGGGAGCTAGGAGACAACTGGGGCATCGCCTCGTCGCTCGGCAACCTGGGGATCTTGGCGGCTGATCAGGGCGATTATGCGTCGGCGCGTGCCTTGCACGAGGAGAGCCTGGGGCTTCGTCGGGACCTGGGAGACAGGCTGGGCGTTGCGCTTTCCCTCATCAATCTGGGTATCGCCGTGCTCGCTGAGAGCCTTGATAGCGCGGAGCCTGAATTGCGCGAAGCGCAAAAACCGAACCTCTCGCCCTCGCTATACGCTCATGCCCAAACCCTTTTCGAGGAGAGTCTGGCTATACGCAAGGAACTGGCAGATCGGCCCGGCATCGCGGAGTGCCTCGTGCGTCTGGGCGAAGTGGAGCACTGTCGCGGAAGCTACAACAAGGCAGATTACCTCTACCAACAGAGCTTGGAGATTTGCAGAGAGCTGGGAGACAAGCCTGGCATCAGCAGCGCCCTCCTTGACGCGGGACACGTGGACATACGCCGGGGGCATGCCACGCAGGCGGCAGCACGCTTTAAGGAGAGCCTGACCACACGCAGGCATCTTGGCGACACGCGAGGCATGATCGAGAGTCTGGCGGCAATGGCCGGCGTAACCGCGTCGCTGGGTGACCTCTCCATGGCGGGTTGTCTTTTCGGCGCAGTCGATGCCGCGCTACGGTCTACTGGTTTTCATCTGTACCCGGTCGACCGCCTGGAGTACAGCCGCAATCTGGAAATGGCAGACGCTAATCCCAGATTGAGCGAAGCAGCATGGGCGGCCGCCCTATCCGAAGGTGCGGCCATGTCCCTGGACGAGGCTGCCGATGCAGCGCTTCAGTCGCATCGGCGCTAAGTGCTAAGTGCTAAGTGCTAAGTGCTAAGTGCTAAGTGCTAAGTGCTGAGTGCTGAGTGCGGACAGGAAGTAGAACCTAGCTGGAGGAACAACATGGAGTGTACCCACCAGCTATCCGGGGGAGGCGAGGCACCGATGCATGGTAGCATAGCTAGGCGGTTATTGCCAGATCAGATTGGCAGTCTGGTGGTTCCGTGGTAATATAATGCGTCAGTCCTTGCAATAATTGCTGCCTCTAAGGCAGCAATGTATATTAGCTAGAAACATATGCTTCTAGCTAATACAGATGGAAGAGTTGAGAATCTGTACCAATGAAAAAAATTATATATACACAAACGTCCTTCTAGAGCAGGAGATTATGTGGGGCAAGTTAGACCTGTTGACTGTATAGAAACTTTCGAGGGAGAAACCTATACTGTTGTAAACACCGGCGTGGACGACCTAGAATTCTCTCAGACGCGACTCGTCGCAGAATCTACTCAGCCAAGAAGTAACAAGAGGGGATCGAATTGATGAAAGTAGGAGATATTACTGTAGAATGGCTGCAGAGTATTGATTTTCAGGTGCAGTCTGTCTGGAAGGCGCCAACCATCGAAGGGGTGATTGTCAGAGATTTGAACGTCCTTTTAGACGGTCGAGGAGAAGTAACAGAGTTATGGAGCAAGCCTTGGTTGGAAGACGGATTCATCCTTAGTGATCATGTATACCAAAGCGCGACTGATTATGGAGTGGTAAAGTGCTGGCATCTGCACGAAGTCCATACAGACCAGTTTACTGTTACACGCGGTAAACTCCAAGTCACTCTGGTTGATCTTCGGGAGGACTCCCCTACTTTTGGCCATGTCAATGCTCTCTTTCTTGGAAGTTTGAGGCCCAGGTTAGTCAAGATCCCACCTGGAATTATGCATGGCTGGAAGGCCTTATCTGCTCCAGAAGTAATTGTGGTTAACTTACAGTCCCACGTCTATGTGGCTGCGGACGAGTTCAAGTTCCCCTGGAATTGTGTACTTGAAGACGTATGGGAACCTAACAACGGCTAGCTGTTAGGTCAGAACAACCCT
>JBBRVL010000037.1:0-16845 GCA_038246925.1 Chloroflexia bacterium | reverse complement strand
GGCTGACCGGACGGATCAAGTTCGACGTGATGCACGGACACTGGGTCGTGCCAAACGGCCCAGTGTCTGCAATCGTAGCGCGCTTGCGCAGGTTGCCACTGGTGATCAGCCTGCACGGCTCGGACATATTTCTTGCTGAGCAGAGCAGGTTGCTTGGTGCCGTTGCTCGATGGTGCTTCCGGTCGGCTAGCGCGATAACTGCCCCCAGTGAAGACCTGCGCCAGAGAGCCATCCGCCTCGGCGCGCCACCTTCACGATCCTATCTCGTGCCCTATGGGGTCGATCCGAGCCAGTTCACCCGCATAGAGAACGCCGGACCGCAATTGCGCGCCGAGCTAGGGCTTCCAGCCGACTCTCTTGTTGTCTTCTCTATTGGGCGCATGGTCTACAAGAAAGGCTTCGAGTATCTGATCAGGGCCGTACCCGCCGTGCTTCGGGAGCACCCCACCGCCAAGATTGTGCTTGCCGGTGGTGGCGACCTCGAACCGAGACTGATTTCACTGGTAAAGCAATTGGGCGTGGAGAACTCGGTTGTAATGCCGGGCTGGGTGTCGCGTGACAAGTTGCCCCTTTACTTCAGTGGATGCGACCTGTTTGTTCTACCTTCGGTAGTGGACCAGCAAGGCAATGTCGATGGGCTGCCAAATACGCTCCTGGAAGCTATGGCCTCCGCTAGGCCCGTGGTAGCCACCGACGTTGCAGGTATACCATTGGCGGTCAAAGACGGCGATAACGGCCTGCTCGTGCCGGAGAAACAGCCGGGTGAGCTATCATCTGCCATCAACCTGCTTCTTCGCGCTCCAGAGCTGCGCCTTCAGTACGGCGAGGCAGGACGGAGCCGGGTGGAGCGCGAGTTGAACTGGCAAACGACGGCCCGTACCTTCATAAGCCTCTTCTCGCAGGCCCGGGGCAGGCGCAAGAGGGGGCGTGCAAGCAAAGAGGCAGGTGTCGCCGCGGAGTGACTCTCCCAGAGAGGCTTGAGTCACCTCCGCCGACCACCGACAAGCAGTCGTTTGGGGGTAGTTCGGCCAGCGACCGTAGTTTTTGGACCGACCCTCTGATTTGGTTCCTCCTTTTGCTCGCGGTCATTATTCGCATCGTATATAATCTTGCCCTCAAACAAGACCCGCTTGACTGGTACTCGTTTGTCATCGACGAGCGCGAATACTTTGGCGCGGCCCATATGTTCGCCGAGGGAAGAGGGTTCAGTTTCTTCGATACCGCCCTTTGGGTCCGTCCACCACTCTATGTGGTCCTTCTGGGTATCTTGCTCCGTTTGGGACAAGACACATATCTGCCGGTGCTTGTCATTCAGTCTGTGCTGAGTGCGGCTACATTGCTGCCGCTTGGACTCCTTGCGTACCATCATGGTGGCAGAGCAGCGGCAAGATGGTGCGTGGCGTTTGGAACGCTGTACTTGCCTTTTACCCTCTTCGCGGGTCTGCTCCTGTCGGAGACCGTCTTTCTGTTCTTTCTGGCGTGGGTACTGCTCGCCCTCTACAAAGCGGCTTCGGAGCTTACCATCGCTCTTCGGAGATCAGGCCTGGTCTGGTTGGGAGTCGCAGGCATTATGCTCGGGATGGCCGCGCTGACGAGGGCTACTGCCCTGGGCTTCGTACCGCTCGCGGCTCTCTGGCTGTTTATTATCCTGAGGCGCGGTGCCCACATAACCACCAAGAAAGCACTGCTCCTCGCGGGTGTGCTGCTCGTAGTGCCTATTTTGATGCTAATCCCGTGGACCGCTCGCAATTGGGCAGTATATGGGCGGTTCATACCTGTTGATACAACCACCGGCTACAATCTGTGGCTAGGCAGCGTGGGTGTGCGCGATGAGCCACGTCTGCAAGCGGACTTACTTAGAATAGAGAATCAAGGAGACAGGCAGGCATTCGCGCTGGCGCGCGGCTGGGAGAATATCTCAAGTGACCCGGTGTCGTTCCTCGGCAAAGGCGCGAAGGAGAGTCTTGACCTATGGCGGCCACTCTTCGGCGCGGAGGAGCGGCAGGTGCGAGGGTATGCTTCCGGGCGAGTTCCCGCATGGCACCTGGCATCGCTGTTTGTCTTCGATGACCTTCTATATCTATTAGTATTGCTGGCAGCCTCAATGGGCCTGCTCTTTTTGGCGGCTGCGCCCATGCGCTTTCTAACGGTTTTATGGCTCATCATGTGGTTAGCGACTGCCTTCATCTTTTTTGCCGTTACCCGGTTCCGGCTGCCTATAGTTGCGGCTTTACTGCCCTGGGCGGGCATCGGCATTGCACACTTTTCAAGCCTGACACGCGCCAGGCGGGTGCTCGCCCGGTCGAATAATGGACAGCGAATCGGCTTGGCAGTCTCGTTCGCGCTTGTAGCGATTGTAGTGTTGCCAGCTATTCCGCTCGAAGATACAGTGCTGGGAGTCCAACGATGGGAAGCACAGGCGCCTTACCGTCGTGGCGAGGCACTCCTGGCGGACGGACGTACTTCCGCAGCAATAGCAGAGTATAATCTGGCAAGCAGCGAAATACCGGATACACGCTATGCACTCGCAGCCGCCTACTTGCAAGAGGGTAATATAGCAAGTGCGCTGGGGCAGTTAGCAGTGAATGAACCCGAACGGCGCTTTGAACCGCTCCTGATAAGGGGCGAAGCAGCGCGTCGATCTGGTGACCTGGCAACCGCTCGCTCGTTCTTCAATGAGAGGACTGTTAACCTGGCGGGAGATGAAGCCCTTCGGTGGGCATGGGACCATCTCAGCCCACCGCCAGTTAAGTCTATTGACTTGGGAAGTGGGCTGGACATCGGCTATGTAAAGGGTTTTCATAGTTCTGAAGTAGATGGTGGAAGGCAGTTTCGTTGGTCCTCGAATCAGATGGAGGTGCGCGGGTTGCAGATGTCTGGTTCCGCAGACGTGACGGTAGAGATGAGCGGTTGGCGGCCCGATATACTGCCGGCAGCGCAGTTTTCCATTTATTCGCCCCTGACAAAAGAGCAGGCGATTGGCGGAAGAATTGTGATTACATTACCTAATGACGCGGCCTGGACGAGCGAAAAAGTCGGCGTCGATACGGGAATTGACGATAGTGGGCCGATTTTCGACTTTCGCGCTTCGGTGAACCCATTTATCGGCAGCGGTAGCGACCCCCGTTTGCTGGGTGTGAGAATTACGAGGATCAATGTTGCACCCTGATCTACGCCGTAGTGACCTTGCAGCCGTAGTGGACAGTAGCCGGTCAGATGGTGGCGACGTTCAGCGGTCGGCGGCAGGTAATCTTCATATCGCCCTTGCCAGATCGCCGGTCGGCATCGCGTCTACCGTCATTTTTCTGGTTCTTCTAGCGATACTTAGCGTGAGAATAGCTTTCGGTGCGAGTACAAGCGCCACAATGTTCTCTTTTCCCTTCCAGTTCGACGAGTCGGAGGGGATGATTGTCGCCGAGACGATGCTTCTGGACCAGGGTGTAAATATTTATGAGCGTCCGACTTCTACCTTCTTCATTGCAGCGCCTTATCCGCCTCTCTTTTATCTCCTTACCTGGCCCGTCCAGCGCTTGGCCGGTGATGAGCCTACGTTCAAGGGAGGGCGCGCACTCTCGCTTGCGGCCATGCTCCTGGCGGCTGTGTCTATTTTCGGCATTACGGTGCGACTCTCCAGGGACAGGTTGGCGGGCGCGGTTGGCACGGGCGTGTGGCTGTCGCTCGGACTTACAAATTACTGGGGCAGCCTCGTCAAGCCCGACATGCTGGCCGTGGCGCTCGGTCTGGCAGGGTTGTGGGTTCTCACGGTACGCGGCCCCGATAGGCCCTGGCTGGCGCTGGTGTTTTTCCTCGCGGCCTTCTTCACAAAACAGACCGCGATAGCTGCCGGGGCGGCGGCGTGTCTCTGGCTAATCTACGAGCGTCCGCGTAAGGGGTTGGCTTTCGCCGCCATCTATGCGGGGGGTGCGCTTCTTCCTAGCCTTGCTCTCGATTTCGCTACGGATGGCGGGTATTTTTACCACCTGCTCACCCTCCACGATCTGCCGTGGTTCGCCGAGCGATTCCAGCAGTATATTGTCTATTTTCTTACCACTTATGGGCTGTTTGTCGTACCCGCTATCGTGGGTCTGTTGTGGCTTGGGGCATCGTCTTTGGCAAAGCGCGTGTCGCGCCGCGAAATGGGCAACATAGAGAAGCATGGGTTACTTTTCGCCGCTTACCTCATCGTATCTATCTTTTCAGCGATTGGCACGGGTACGCTCGGCGGAAACCATAACCATCTATTGGAGTGGGCGGCTTCATCTTCGCTTGGGCTTGGGTTGCTGGTGGCTTACCTACGCAGCAATCAGAGTGTGCGCTTGCGGGTCGCCGCGTCCGCTCTAGGACTGCTCCTTTTGCTCCAGACGCCCAGCCTGTTTGAGACCCCTGGCTGGCTGCAAAGGGAACTTAGCCTTCTCTCAACCACCAAGAGGGAGGGCATGCAAAATATCTTCCAGTATGTCACCAATAATGGCGGGACAGCTTATTCCGATAATGTCGGCCTAATGCTCATTACTGGCAAGAAACTCTGGTCCACCGATCCATTTACTCAGACGCACGCGACTTTTTATGGTAGGTGGGACGAGAGTGATCTTGTGAAGGCAATCGAAAGAGGGGAGTTCGCGCAGATCATCTTACGCATCGATGTCTTCGATCCAAAGGACGGCGCAGGAGACGTATCGCCGGGAATCTTGCAAGCAGTTCGCAATCATTATAAACTGGATAAAGCTAATGTCGAGAATATATATGTGCCGCGCTGAACGCGCCGGGAGGGCAAATCTGTGACTGACAAAGAAGGAACGCTGCCTCAGGAGTTACTCGAAATCCTCGTTTGTCCGGTGGACAAGGCAAAGGTGCGCCAGGAGGGTGAGCGGCTGGTGTGCGACCAATGTGGCCGTGCGTATCCAGTGCGCGACGGCATCCCGGTGATGCTCGTTGATGAGGCCGAATTGACGCGGCCCTGAACCTGGTGTCCCTCATCTTTTTCTACCCTCAGTTCAAAAAGCTGACAGGTGCGGAGCGTCTAATCCTCAAGCTGGCGTCACATACGGCGCGTCAGGCTGAGCCTGGGCAGGATGTCGTTGTGTTGACCCATAAGTTCGCCACGGAGTGCTTGCCCGCCCTCGACCTTACGGTACGTCTTGTGGAAACCGGGTGGCCGATGCAGCTCACGCGCAATCACTACCTCGATGCAGCGCTCGAATATCTATTGGGACCGGCACTCGCGCTCCAAATGCGGAGCAGCAACCTAGACGCAGTGATTTTCTTCGGTCCACCAAGTGTACCTGCGCTCTGGTTTACGCGCAGATTTCTGCTCAGGTTCAAGAGAAGAAAGTTGCCGGTCTTTTACTTCTGCTTCGAGCCACCACGGTTTATTTACACCGACACGCAGGACATAGTGAATCGCCTCGGTCTGGTCGGAAGGCTGTTGCAACCACTCTTCAGGCTCTACCGTCAATTAGACCGTCGCATGATACGGGCGGCGCATCTCATCCTCTCCAATAGCCCCTACGGTTCCAGCCGGATCAAGGATGCGTATGGTCGTCGGGCTGTCGTGATCGAGCATGGCGTTGAATTCTCCAGACCGGACGAGGAAGCCGTCTGCAACCTCAGAGCAAAGCTTGGCCTTGAGGGGCGCAAAGTGGCCGTCACGGTGAACCACCTGCACCCGAGGAAGAGGATCGATCTATTCCTAAAAGCGGTTGCAAGTGCGTCGGAGCGAGTAGAGAATGTTACAGGATTGATCATAGGTGGTGGGCCGGAAAGGGAATCGTTGGAAGGGCTTGCCAGTGAGCTGGGGATGAAAACGGGCAGGGATGTCCTCTTCACCGAAGTGGTCCCAGAGAGCGACCTTCCGGCCTACTATGCGCTCGGTGATGTCTACGTACACACAGCGCGTGAAGAGAGCTTTGGCCTGTCGGTAATTGAGGCACTACGGCTCGGACTGCCAGTGGTGAGCGTAGACGAAGGTGGGCCTTTATCGACGGTGCAGGAAGACAGGAGCGGTTATCTAGTAAAGCCTACACCTGAGGCGCTTGGTAGCGCGATAGCAGACCTTCTGAGTGATATTGAGCGCGCACGTGAGATGGGTGCGGCAGGGGCGGCCTTCGTAGAGGAAAATTTCAAGTGGGAGCGGGGTGCGTCTACCTTGCTGAAGTTAATTGACGCGGCGAGTGCCCGCCTGGCAGGGTGATGTGACTAGCACTTTAGAGCCGCCATTGGTTGAAGATGATGTAAAAAAGGCGTCAGACCTGACGACAGCGCCAGCAAGCACCGAATCGGGCGCTAAGACGCCATTAGCTCGACGTGCGTTACCTCATCTATCCGCTCTTCTGATATTCACGCTCCTTAGCATTATCGCCACCTGGCCTATGTTCCCACAGTTGGGCGGCTATGTCATCGACAAGGGCGATCCACTTTACAGCATATGGGCAATGGCCTGGCAGGCACACGCGCTAGCGACGGACCCTCTTGGCATCTTCGACACCAACATACTTTATCCCTTCAAGGGCACACTGGCCTTCGACGAGATCTCTTTCGCGGAGGCGGTCCTGGCGGCACCTGTTTACTGGCTGTCCGGCAATCCGGTCCTCAGTCATAATCTGTTATTGCTGGCGAGCTTTGCTTTATCGGGGTATGGCGTATGGCTACTGGTGCGAGAGATTTCAGGTAGCACATTGGCAGGCTATGTAGCGGGTAGTGCGTTCGCTTTCAGCTTCTACCGTCTGAATCACTTGCCACACATGACACTCATCAACACGCAGTGGATGCCGTTTCTGCTGCTGGCGGCTTACAAGCTGTTGTGGACAAAATCCTGGCGGTGGGCGTGGCTATTTGCATTCTTCTTTGTGCTTCAGGCGCTTTCGGGGCACTATCTCGCTTTCTATTCTGCGATGCTGGTAGGGTTGTGGGCGCTTTTCTACTTTGCGATTGAGCGACGCTCATTCTCCTGGGACTTCTTTGGAAAGCTTGCTGCGGGCGGGGCTATGGCAATAGTGGCGATGCTTCCTATAGCCATACCGTACGTCTCATTCCAGAGAGCATACGAGTTCAAGCGCAGCCTATTCGAGGCAGAACGCTTCTCAAATACCCTGGCGAGCTTCCTGGCAGTGTTTAGAGGTAATCCACTTTATCGCGAGTTGCTGGCACCGTTCTCGGACAAAGGCTTCTGGTCGATAGAGCGTTCAGCTTTTCCCGGCCTGACTGTTCTGGCGCTATCATGTGTGGCTATTGTTTTCGCCCTCCGTCAGAGAAAGGCGGCTCAAGTGGCGATGCCCAAAGCACGGATGCAGATGCGCCTCAGCACACACGTCGGCTTTTTTGTGATTGTGGCTTTGTTGAGCGCATTTTTTTCTCTGGGACCGAGCTTGCAATTGACTTATGCGGCGTCCAATTACGACCCCGGCGCAGTCCAGCGCATTATTCCGCTACCCTATGCATTGCTCCACGAATGGGTGCCCGGCTTCCAAAGCATGCGCGTCGTATCACGTATCGGTGTGCTGGTTGCCCTATCTCTGAGCGTGCTGGCGGGCTTCGGGGCCTATTACCCGCTCGAACGCATTCGGCTGTCTAATTTGCCCAAAGCCCGCCGCAAATGGAGAGCAGTTGCGCTAGCGACCGTGCTTGTTCTATTACCCGTTGCCGAAAGCTGGAGTGCGCCAATACATATGGAGCCTGTCGGCACGCGGGGTGCCGTCCCTCCTGTTTATAGCTGGCTCGCCAAGCAGCCTCAGACCGTAATTCTCGAATACCCAATGACGCATTACAAGCGTGGCGACCCCAGCGTCGAGATGGCGAACCTTTACCAGTACTACAGCGCCTACCATTGGCACCACACAATCAATGGCAGCACCACGATCAAGCCCTTCTCATATTCCGCGCTTGTCCGAGAGACGGAAGAGTGCTTCCCGTGTCCGCGCAGCCTCGACGCACTCTGGGCGATGGACGTACAGTATGTTGTCGTACACCTGGAAAATCTAAGCGCCCCTCAGCGCACCGACTTCCTCTGGCGCTCCACAAACCCTGCCGGGAAAGTTGTGGGAGATTTCATTCCTGTGGTCGAGTTTGGTAACGACCGCGTTTACAGCCTTGCGCCACGCGACATCGGGCAGTTGAAAGCACTGATTGCACCCGGAGAGTCGTTGCTCCTTGCGGACCCCGAGCTTGATCCAACGCGTAACAGTGACGAGCTTGTATACGGCGGGTATATAGCAACTCTTGCCTATATGTTGCGAGACCGCACGCTTTTCGGTGATGCTCGCCTCAGCTTCGGTCAGCAGATTCAGCCGGTCGCGCTTGATAACCAGCCCGACTTCGCCCTCCTATGGGCTAATGAGGATCCTGCTGTAGCCGGATACCGACCGCAGGAACGGGTCTGGGCGAACGAGCACGTTGCTCTCTACAGCCACCGTGGTGGCGTCGCCTCCGGGGTCACAGGGCCTTGAATTGGATAGTGAAACGCCTGACAAATGCCGGTATCTATGTCGGGCTGCTTATGACCGGGCTGTTTGTTATCGTTGCGTACCAGGTGCGCCCTGCTTACGACATAGCTATCGGCACTGCCACCGATGCGCCTCTACTCAGGGGTTTCAATACTAAGGAAGTTATTCCGGGCACGTCCCCTATACCGTTTCGATGGTCCACCGCCGAGTCGGAGATCATCCTTCAGGATGTAGGCCGCCAGGACCTTGATATTACCCTCACGTTGAATGGCTGGCGTCCGCCGGGCCAGCCTCAATCGAAACTTGACATAACTTCAGGTGGTCGGTCGCTGCTCACAACAAATCCTTCAGCAGAGTTCGCAGATTACCATTTTCTAGTACCCCGTGAACTGCTCGATCAGGGCACCTTGCGGCTACAGTTGCGTACCAACGCCTTCGTTCCACCGGATGACCCCAACCCTCGTCCGCTGGGGGTGTTGGTGTCACACGTTCGAGTGGCGCCCGCGCCCAACCCGGACCGCTTTGTTGAGCCACCCATGGGAATCTTGTTTGCGCTGCTCGGGGCAAGCGCCCTTATCGGTCTTACATTGGCGGCACTCGGTTGGGGCGTGGGCGCTGTTGCGTTGGGAAGCTCACTGCCTGGGATCCTGGCTGGATTGCTGCTGGTGTTCGACCGGCTCTGGCTTACTTCAAGAGGGTGGTACGAGACGTGGCCGCAGGTATCCATTGCGGGGGCGTTGCTCGTCCTATCTTTACGGTTAGTAGCCTGGCTGTTTCGGCATCGAGTTCGTGGGGGCTGGCCGGTTGCCTCCAACAAAGTTCTGATGACTTTGCTTCTCGCCACGTTCGTCATACGGCTTGCCGGGCAGCTCCACCCCCAGATTTTCATCGTCGATCTCGGCTTCCACGCTCACAGATTCGAGACTGTACAGGCGGGCGATCTCTTGTTCACCATCAACTCGGCGGAGTGGGGCGGGCGGCCCACATTCTACTTGCCGACATCTTACATCTTTATGCTTCCGATGCAGTGGCTCCTGAATGACCAGTTGCTTGTGATACGACTCTTCACGGCTGCCATCTCATCCTTAGGTATTCTGCCGATCTATTATCTAGTGCGAAAAAGCACCGGCAATCGCATGGCGGGCTTGATCGCTGCTGCCCTTTACGTTACGTTCCCAATAGCCGTTCTCCCTTTCTCCTGGGGTATTACTTCCAACCTTTTTGGCGAATTCTTCGCATTATGCGCGCTCGCCGTGGCGGTGACCGCTTACGACAAGTTGGGGTTGAGGGGACCTCATCTTTACCTGCTTCTACTCTGCCTGCTGCTTGGCCTGCTCAGCCACCCAGGGGTCGTGCAATTGACCGCTGCCTCCTTCTTCTTTGTCGCCATAGTGTGGCTGGCGGCAAGGCGGCGAGTCCCCGTCCGCAAGGGGGCGCTTTTGACACTGTCGGCTCTATTTCTCGCCGTAGGCCTATCGTACGCAATCTACTACCGGCACTTTGCTGCCGAGATGATAGAGACGTACACCGCAATTCGGGCCGAACGCGCCGTAGCTGCCGGCGAGGAAGGCTTTAAGATGCAAGTCGGAGGCTCGGTGGCCGACAAGAGTCTTGGTTTGATCGTACGTACGGTCGAGAGCCGAAGCGAATGGGTGCTCGGTGGTCTGCGCGGCTTCTGGCAAGAGGCACACGCCTATTATCGTGTCTGGCCCCTGTTTGCTGCGTTCCTTGGCTACGTGTTGCTTTTGCCGCGTAGAGACGCACACTCGCGTCAGAACACCAGGGCCGGGTCGCGATTGGCGCTTGCAGCACTAGGCTGGTCAGCTGCAATCGTGGCATTCGCATTGGTCGGGTGGGCACTCAATCTCTACGTCCGGTACATGCTATTTGCGTTGCCTTTGGTAGCTGTGGGAGTAGGCATCTGGCTGGCAAGGTTGGGGCGGGTCTCGCGCACCTCTGCCTTGCTTTCTGCTCTGCTCGTTGTGTTTTTCGCGGTTGAAGCACTGGCCCTGTGGCAATATAGGATCACTTATGCGTTCAAGTGAGACTCCTACGGTCCAATCGCCAACAAGTAGAGGCGGGCGCTCAAGGGTGTCAAGCGGGCTAGCTGGCAGCACTGGCTCATACCTGGGTCTTGTTCGGTGGCTGCCGCTATGGTTATTACCAGTCCTTGTCGTTGCCTTGACCGTAGCAGCGTACCAGACCCCAGTTTCTTTTACCGTAGATGTGGGTAGTGTTCAGGACCAGGCATACACACGCAATTTTCATGGACGCGTGACTGAAGAGGGCCGCGATTATCGCTGGTCGGGCGTGTATGGGTACGTAATTTTTCCAGGCACAGGCGGGGGGCGTCCGCTCACCGCGACACTCACGCTCGATAGCGCAAGACGTGCGACGGTAACGATTATAGTGAACGGCGCAGAGCTTTTTCACGAGGAGATGGCTGCTGGCTGGCAGACTGTGAGCGTCCTCATGGACGAGCGGGCACCGGCAGCACTGGCCTCACGGGATACGGTCATTGAGGTACGTGCGCCCGACTATCGCACAGCCGACGCGCCGAACGAGGCTAAGGGTCTCAAGCTCGATAAGGTCTCTGTCGCCCAGATGCCCGGTGGCGGGCTGATTTGGCCGCCCTATGCTGCTACTCTCATGCTGGCGAGCAGCGCAATCTTACTCTATCTGGTGGTCGGTAGGTCGCTCCTGTTCCGTATGCCGATCCTGAGAGCGCGGCAGTATGCTCTTGGGACGGCGATTGTGCTTGTCGTTTTCGTAGAGTTGCTTCTCATCCTGGACCGGGTGGTGGTAGTGTCGGCTCTTGGGCACTCAATTACGACGCTCCTGGCTATGCTGGCGGTGCTTATCTGCGTCGAATGGTCCGTTATGCGATGGTGGCGCGTGAAGCCACAAATCGCAGGTGCGCTCGGCGGGCTGACGGCGCTTGGATTCGGCCTGCGCTATTTTGGGATGGCGTTACCCCAGTCGGTGATAATTGACATGCCCTGGCACATGAAGTGGCTGAGAACGTTGCTTCTCGGAGACTGGCAAGCCCTTTACTTTCCGGGCGGGCTGAGCCGCGTGCCCGCAGAGTGGGGTCTTGATCTGCTAATCCCCAAGTCGCCACTCTTCTATTTTGTGGTCGCCCCTCTGGGCGGTTTGCCGGTTGACCTTGAGAGCGCGGTGAAACTGGTGGTCTGCCTGCTGGATGCCAGCCTGGTGCTGGTTGCCTATTGGCTTGCGCGTGGCTGTGGGGTAGGGCCGCGCGGGTCACTCTACGCCGCTGCCCTGTATGCGGTCATGCCGCTTGCGTTTCGAGCGTTTGCCTATGGTATCCTCCCAACGATTTTTGCTCAATGGCTATCGGCCATATTGCTAGCTGGCGTTGCCGCATACGCTTACCAAAAATGGACGTTCGTTCGGTGGCTCGGCCTGATAACATTGGCGACGCTGGCGCTGCTTGCATTTCCGACGGTCGCCCTCTTCACGACGCTCGTCTCGTTCGGTGCCTCTATAGCATGGTGGCTAACCGGCAGGCGCTATGCAGCCTACCACCTCATTCCAGTGCGCACGGCTCTGCTACTCGTTGCCGGTTGGCTGCTGGCAATTGTGAGCTACTATGGACTCTATGTTACTCCCGTGATCGCATCAGCAACTGCCTTACTGGGTGACTCTGTCGGCGGAAGCAGCGTCGTGCGCTGGCCTGGCGGGCCTGGTGAGCTAGTTGGCTGGACGGCTGATTACGTAGTGTCTACGCTGCCCTGGCTTATTGCTCTCTTCGGGTTGATCTACGTTTTCGGGCGAAAGAAGAGAGATGATACGCCGCGAGACCCAAGAGTATGGCTGTTAGCTACCTGGCTGGGTATCGCGCCCGTATTCATGCTAGCGAACTACCGAGTTGACATGATCGGCAAGCACCTCTTTTTCACTATGCTGCCTGTGGCTGCGTTGGGCGCTGTTTTCCTCTGGCAACTGTCGCGCAGGCAGCGTTGGGGACTTGTGCTTTCAGGGTTCGTCCTTATTACCGTGGGCTGGCAGGCTGTGGTCTTCTGGGTAGAGAGGCTTGTGAGGGCTTCGAGTTGAACCGGGCCGGTGTCTCGATCCGCATGATGTTAGCCGCGACTATTCGTGGTCTCTGGACGCCTTTGCTTCCCTTGATTCTCCTCGGAAGCATATTACTCTGGAGCATCGCATACCAGGTGAAATCGGTCTATACGGTAGACATAGGCGGACTGACAGACGATGCTTATGTAACCGGCTTTCATGCTAAAGAGCAGACCAAACCGACTTCTACGACCCCTGAGTTGAACTATCGCTGGAGCCAGCACCTCTCCACGGTTGACCTGCCGGGACTCGGTAATCAACCCGCTATGCTCTCGATACGCGTCACAGGTTATCGTCCGGAAGGTGACGCGCCGAAGCTTACCCTGACCGCACGCGGCCAATCATTTGAGGTCCAGACGGCCCCGGTGCCCCAGACATATACATTCTTTGTGGATCGCGGCGACCCGTGGCAGGGCGACTTTCTCCTTACTATATCCTCGCCTACTTTTACACCACCTGGTGATCTCCGCGAGCTTGGTGTGCTTGTCGATTCGATCACTGTCGAGCCAGCCGAGTATGGAATTAGGCCTTTCGTGATACCCCCGGTGTGGGCGCTTTTGTCGTTATTGGTGGGCGTTGGATTGGCCTATCTGTGCGCTCTGGTTACTTTGCAGAGACGGACTATATCCCTGGCTTTGCTGGCTGTGCTCTCCGTGGTCGTGGCAGGGCTGGTCCTTTTCGCCCGACCAGAGCTTGGGCTACTTGCCAGGGGGCTGCCCGGTCTGATGCTCTGGACGCTTGGCGTCGGCGTTATGGGGCGACTATTCCTCGATCTATCGATTCCGGGCAGTCACAACGTCCACAGCGAGACAGCACGTGCCCTGGGGAGTAGTGCCGCGGCCCTGGCGTTTTTCTTGCGCTTCGGCGGCCTTACATACCCGCAGTTCCTCACGAGCGACCTGTTGTTGCACGTGCATTACGTGCAGGGGGTCCTCCGTGGCGACATACTCATTACGGGCCTCCTGCCGGATGGTACACCTGTACCATACCCACCCGCGCTTTATATAGCCGCGGCACCTCTGGCACTATTATTTGGTAGCACGGACGAGACTCTGGGGCTGCTCCTGAAGTGGCTGGTTTCCGCGCTCGATGCCGCCACCTGCCTGGCCCTGGCATGGGCCGGAGTTAGTCTCGCCACCAGGATGGCAGGTGGGCTTGGCGCCCTAGTCTATGCGCTCTCTCCTGCTCCGTTCGAGTTGATGTCGGCGGGCAACTATTCCAACCTGTTCGCCCAGGCGGTATTCAACGTTACTATGCTGGGCGGCGTTGCATACGTCAGTAGAGGTGGTCAGGGCCGGATGAGGGGTAGATACCTCGTTATGTTAGCCACCGGGTTCTTCCTGACTGCGCTTGGGCACTACGGTATGATGTTAAGCGCACTCGTAGTTATGGCTTTATTCATAGTTATCACGGCCTGGGACGGTAGCCGAAAAAGAGAGATCAGGCAGGCAGTCCATCTCATTGGTGCGTTCGGAATAAGCATGCTTGCTTCGGTGCTTGTATTCTATACCCACTTTGCAAAAGAGATCTCCGATCAGTTTGCTGCTCTTTTTCAGAGGCTAACTGGCGGAAAGACTCCAGGTACAAGCCCTCCCTCACCACCCTTCTCGAATGAGGAACCGCTTTATCAGAAATTTGGCCGAAAGCTTGCGCGCTTGAGCGGTATCGTACCCCTATTGACCGGCATCTGGGGCTTCTTTATGATTGGACGGCTGCCCGCACAGGCGCGAAACTTGCTCATAGCCTGGCTAGCGGCTGCGGGTTTCTTCTTTTTGCTTGACCAGGCGTTAGGGGATGCTATACGCTGGTATTATCTAGCCGCAGCGCCTCTTTCCCTCCTGGCCGGCCGCTTCTTCGGGCTGGTGGCCGCTAGAGGTAGAGGCGCTCGAACCCTTGTCGCTTTCTCTTTCGTCGTGATGTTGGTGCAGTTACTTTACATCTGGGTCGGAGATTTGATTTTTACTCGCTACCATTAATTGAGGTTCAGTTAGCCAAATTATGAGACATGACCTTTATAGGGACTTATACGTCAAGGAACAGGATTACTGGTGGCACGTTGGAAAGCGGGCCATTGTCTACGCTCTGCTTGAGCGTTATCGCGGCAGCCGTAAGAAGCAAGGGCGTGCCCTCGATCTCGGCTGCGGCACGGGCCTGAACCTCGATTTCCTATCACGCTATGCCCAACCTGTAGGCACCGACTTTTCAGAGGAGGCGTTGGGTTTTTGCCGCGAGCGCGGACACAATCTACTTTGTAAGGCCGATGCAGCAGCCCTCCCTTTCCCGGACGGCGAATTTGAGATAATTACCGCGTTAGATGTAATCGAGCACCTCGACGATGATCTTGCGGCACTAATCGAGATTCGGCGCGTGCTGCGCCCAGGCGGCTTCGTCATCATCAGCGTGCCTGCCTATCCTCTCCTCTGGAGCTACTGGGACGACATTCTTGGTCACAGGCGACGATATACCACCCGATCCATGAGGGAAGTCGTGCGTAAATCAGGTCTACGTCTGCGCAAGGTAACTTATAGTAACGCCGCAATCCTTGTGCCGACTGTCGTGTTGCGCCTTGTGAAGGCTGCTTTAGGCAAGGCTGCCGCGAGCCGCGGGGAGGGAGCAGACCCGGAAAGCGACTTCATTCCGGTTCCGGCATGGCTCAATCGTGCTTTGACCGCTTACTACCGGCTGGAGGCACGGTTGCTGTCCCGCCGATCTCTGCCGTTTGGGCTGTCTGTAGTTTGTGTTGCCCAGCGCATCGAGGATAAGGATGCGCGTCGATAACGTCACAGTTATGTCTGGTGATGCCTCTAAGGTTGTACTGCAAACTGACGTCTGGTCGCGCCTGGAGCAGTACGCTCCACGGTTGCTTGTGCTTACGTTGCTGCTGTGGATCATGGTTATGTTCGCGGCCAGCTTCTACAAGTACGAGACACTCGGCCAGGGTTACGATCAGGTAGACTTTGAACAGGCTATCTGGAACACGACCCAGGGCAGGATCGCCGAGGACTCGCGCTTCAATTTCACCGGGTCAGTGTTTGGCATGGACTGGATGCCAATGCTCTTGTTCTTCGTACCGTTCTATGCATTACTTCCATCTGCTCATACCCTTTTCTTCCTGCAAATTGTAGGCGCATCTTTAGGAGCAGTCCCCGTCTACTGGTTGGCTCGTGACCGGCTCGGCAGCAGACTGGTGGGATATTGTGCGGCTATTGTCTTTCTGCTATACTCGACACTGCTGCATACCGCGCTGAACCCATTCCAAGTGCGGCTCTTCAGCCTTTCGTTACTTCTGTTCGCGTTTTACTACTTTGAAAAAGCGAACTGGTATCTCTTCTCAGCCTTCGCCTTGCTAGCAATGTTGGCAAGGACTGATGTTGCTCTGGTTGTGGCTATGTTTGGGGTTTACGGACTGTTGACGAAACGGAAGTGGCCTTATGTTTGGCCGCCTCTGGTTGCCGGGTTGGGCTACTTCGCGCTATCGACCTTCGTGATTGTGCCTTCATTTGCTTACCCTGGTGCCTTGTCGGGCACGGGAGGTGTGGTAGATATGTCATGCTGGCCGTGCGGCACTAACCCTATCCTTGCGTATTACGGACATCTCGGCTCGTCGGGCGGCGAAATCATTGCTTACATTTCAACTCACCCGGTAGAGATTGCGGGTCTCATGTTCACAGAGGCAAAAAGGGGTTATCTGCTTGCGTTGCTCGTGCCACTTCTATTCTTGCCGCTCCTATCGCCCAGGCCGCTTGTGCTTGGTTTGCCTATAGTCGCGCTCAATTTGCTGTCGATCCGCCCGGCGCAGTTCGACTATGAGCATCATTACAGCCTGCTTCTGATACCGAGCCTGATGGTTGCGGCCATCTACGGAGCGGACAACTTACGACGTTTACTTACGCGAAAATCTGCCTCGTCAAACTTGAAACCGGCACGAGGCCTAATGGTTGGCGCTATCGCTGCAGTTGCCTGGGCACTTGTGATGCAGGTGCCGTACAAGAATCCCGCTGCGCGGGCCTTTCTCTATCCAGAACCTCCCGCACGCGTAAAGGCGGCACGCGAGTTAATCGACATGGTGCCGCCTGGCGCAAAGGTCGCCGCTAGCTCCAAGCTGGCGCCTCGTCTGTTGCCGAGGCGTTATATCTATAACTTTCCGCCCGCACCCTATTCGCCGTATAACTTCGGCCCTCGCCGGGCAGCCAGCTACGTCGATCTTGATTACATCTTGGTGGACCCAAATGCGAGCGCGATTCCCTATGAAGCCAATAAAATCGGTGAGAGGACAGGACTCGAACTCCTTCGTGACCTCCCGGATTGG
>JBBRVL010000036.1:0-16938 GCA_038246925.1 Chloroflexia bacterium | reverse complement strand
TCGGCACGGCGTGGCCCATCACCATAACCTCCTGCTTGCTGTCGAGGGTGGTGAGGAGCGCCTTTAGCTGGCTGCCCCCTCGTATGCCTGTGAACACAGCGTCTATGTCTTTCTCATCATTGAGCAAGGCCGTGATGCGCGTCCCTATCTGGCTTATCACTTCGTCGTCTATACCCGACGGCCTCTGGTCGATCACCAGCAGCGTCACCAGGTATTTACGCATCTCCCGCGCAATCGTCCCAAATATAGTGGCGCTATCTCTCCCCAGGAACTTGTGCGCTTCCTCTATCGTGATCATCAACGGTTTTGGCGCGTCGCTCTTGTTCTGCGTCTGCTCATAGTGCTCAGACCACCTGATCCACTCACTGTGTATCCTCTTAGTGAGGATGTTCGCCACCAGCATATAAGCAAGAGTGCTGCGGTGCTTTCCGAACATCAGGATCACATGCTTTCCACTCCGCAAGTCCTTCACCAGCCCGTCGATGCCCGCGCCCGCGTTCTGCTTCGAGTCGACCACAAACTCAAAGTCGAAAATCGTCTCAAGCCTCCGCTTCAACGCCTCGACCGACCCCTGGCTCGCGCCCGTCTCGGTGACGTACTGCTCCATCGCCTCTGCGTTCATCCCCATCAGCCTCTCAAGCCATGAGTTGCCAAACTTACGGTGTGCCTGACGCGCGGTTATCATCATGGCCGACTCGCCCGAGATCTTCAACTCAGACGACAACGCCTCGATGTCGTCAATCGTGATGCTGTTGAGAGGTATGCGTATCACGCCGTCCACGTTGCCCCGCTTACGGCTGTCCTCTTCGTCCATCGTGTAGAGGGCGACCCGCGACTTGCCGAAGAGGTCGCGTAACCCCTTGGCATACTTGCCCGTGCCCCTCGGCTCAAGCTCTTTCTCGGTGGCATACTCCGAGTGCATATCGAATATCAAGTTCACGCACACGTCCGAGTTGACCAGCCCCGAAAGCATCAGCCGGGCCAGGATGCTCTTGCCCGTGCCCGACCGCCCGAATATGCCGTTGGACCGCTCCACGAAACGCCGCAAATCTATACATATAGGCGCATTAGCCGCCGCGCTCTCGTCCAGTTCGCGTGGGGAACCGATGACGAAATGGTGCTTGTCCGGCTCCCCAAACACAGTCTGGTAGTCCTGTCTGCCAGCATTGAACGCCTGGCTGAACGGTCCAGGGATGGTGCGAGCGGGACGCGGGATTCCCTCCTCCGAAAGCTCCAGCGCAAGCCGCACGTTACACTCGGCATAAGTGGTTGACCTGGAAAGCGTATTCCTCACAAGCGCAGAGTCCCCATCAGGCGGGTCCATACCCACAGACGGATCGGTAGTAGCCAGCCGGAACGACCCCATAGTGCCGAAGAAACGCACGTGCTGCCCCTCCACCACCACGAACTGTCCCTGCCGCAGCAACTCCACAGGCTGCTCGCGCCGCAGATGCACGGTCACCCCACGCTCCGTATCGGCGGCGGTCACCTGGCCAAGTAAAGCGCGCTCTCCCTTGCCGTTACGCTCGTTCGTGCCCCGAGCAAGTAGCTGAGATACAAGGCCGTTGCCGTTATTCTCCATTATGATTCCTTTCTTAGAAATTATCTCACATTGGCGCGTCCAAAGGGAGATGAACCCACTATCCTTTGTCATTCTGAACGAAGTTAAGAATCGGTTTCTCTTGTACGGTCTTTCCCATACGGATTCTTCACTTCGTTCAGAATGACAATTCCAGGTCCTATCTCGTCTTCGTATTGAACACTGTTTTGAGGTGCGTTTTACTTAATCTATTCCGTGAACCCTGCGCTACGAACCGGCTACATCCTCACCTTGCCAACCGCCTCCGGTAAATCGACTATCGTTTCCTCTTTGCCTTGCATATCCTGCGTGAGCGTATCCAGCGTCTTCAAAATAGCCAGCAGCCGGTCATATTGCCCCTTCAACTGCCTGCCCAAATACTCGGCGGTAAACGATAGCCATTCTCTATCTCTACCCCGCGCCTTGAACGCCCGAACGATGAGGTGAATCAACACCTGGTCGATATTGGTGCCCTCTGCTTCAACAGAAAAGAGGAGCAAGCGCAGGTAATCAGGCCGGGCCGTAAAGAGCACTAACTCCTCGGTCGTCCCCGACCAGCACTTATAATGCACACGCGGCGGGCACTCAGGGTAAGCGTAAATAGCCCCCGCCTCCTGAAGCGACCCACCCTTTTGCTCGTCATAACACCCCACCACTACCGCGCTGAACTGCGACCTAAGCGTGCGCTGCAAATCAGGGTGCATACTGTAAACGCTCCCGTCCTCGTCGTCCATGCTCCCCTTCGCAGAGATAGGCCCCAGCCCATCGGTTCGCGCCGCGCACACCACGCCCACCACGTTCTGCGCCACCACCAGCGCCCCCAGCGGAGGTGTGCTATTCAACTCGTAACTCTCCACCACAAAGCTGCCATAGGAAGTAGCAATCACCTCCCCAAGCTGCACCCTCTTAGCCGCAATCATGCTATTATCCATGCTCAACCCCTACTTCAGTCTAACGCCCGACAGTTTTGTAAGCGACAACCTCGCTCAGGAATTATATGTTTGATAAGTATAGATTATCTTATTTCTATGAATTCAAAGTACTCGGAAGTAGTTCAGCTCCCTGGAGGATTTCATGGTGTTCCGGAAGCCCCTTCTTGTCGTTGATTAGGTAGAGAATGTACCTATCTATCACGGTCCAAGCACGTTTCATAAGTGCGACTCGTTCTTGTCCAGATGCCTCCCATACCTCATTATGTCTGTTTAATTTTGAGTGGCTCGCTAAAGGTGTCAACCACGACTTATCTATTCGTAGCGCCTTTCTGAGATCGTTCCATGCCTTTTTCTCTTTGTCATTTCCTGCTTCATCATGCTTGAAACTCTGCCATATACTCTCAATAGCCCTATAACAATGCAAACCTGTCTTGTCGGGGAAGATCATCGCGTCGTGCAAGTTACTCAGAGCGTATCTAAGTTCAGGTGTCATAATTGCTAACCGTATCACCTTTTCCATATCCACTGGACGCTTGTCTTCCTCGTCAGCAATCTCTTGGACGGCATCGTAGAAGACATTAAGTTCGTTAGTTACAGTGTTGACCGCGCCTGTTATTTCAATTTCTATGGGCTGTCCTTTAAGGTACGTATAACTGTCGAATACCGCCCTGACGCTGGGTAAAATCTCGTTCCTTAAAGTTGCTAAATCATTTACCCCATTTTCAGTCTCCACCATGAGCGAAAGCAGTGATGGGCCTGATAACAGTGTTACTGTGCAGTTGCCGCTTTTGCCTTGGACAGAAAACACGAATGGAAAGTCAAATGATATATGCATCCACTCAGGTTTCGTTCTACCTATAAAGTTATATAGTGTCATTTTGACTCCAGGCGTACTTCCGCGGCCCTATTTTGTGCTCAGATGGCTTGCCCGATCATCCGCTTCCCCCTCGCCTTCTCCGTCGTCTTTCTCAACAACCCTGCGCGCTCCAGCAAGAAATAGTAGCTCTCTCGGTCGGCGTTATGCAACACGGCGAACTGGTGCGCCCTGGTCAGCGCGTTGGGATAGCCCTGGCCTAACTTGCACTGGTGGAGAATTATACCTATAACTTTATCCAGCAGCCCGTCTTCAGCCACCCAGAGTGGAAACTCCAACCTGACAAGCTCGTACTGCGTCGCCATGTACGCGAGAACTATCTCTTTCACGCCCTCAGCATTGTCTCCCACCAAATGAGAATAAACAGGCTCGAACACCGGCGAGCGCTGGTTCTCATCAAGTATCTCCCACACGAGGTCGGTATCATCTATACTCCAGAGCGTCTCGCAGCCGCACGGTTCGACCGGCTTCTTCTCGCACGGCACAGGCTTGTCGCACGCCAGCATACGGACCGCGCGCATAACCATCTGGCTTGCGGGCTGGCTGATATACCCCACCACCGGCACCCCGATCTCCCGGAACCGTTCCAGCGTCTCGAAGTACTCCGACATAACAGAGCGCACCTGCTCTTCCTTCGACAGCACATTCACCAATTGCATGAGCGAGCCGTCTACCAGCGCCACATCCGCTCGAAACTTCTCGGCCCACTCATAAAGCTCCTGCAACTCGCGCAAAGCACACCTGGCAGCCAGCAGTTTGCTCGACATCATCTCGTCGCCGTCAAGTACGCTTTCCGCATAGTGGTTCGGCACGTTATCTAGCTCGGCTGCGGGTCTATCTCCATAATGAATCATCACCCGCCCCACATTGATCAAGTGGCTCAACGCCCCTCGGTGCTTGTCCGGCGCAACGAACGACGAGTCGCTAGCCACCACGCAATAATTCGCTCTGGCGGGCGCGCACGTCACGTTCAACTCAAGCGGCGATAGAGGCACACCAACCCACCGGCGCGCCCCCGCATCTTGCACCCTCTGCTCCCACTCGGTCTCACCCACAGCTCGATAGATACGCAAGGCAAGCTCAATGGCCTCTTCGCGCGCTGCGTCCTGCGCCCTCGCCTCGTGCCTGCTAGCTTCTATCTGCCGCGCCACTTCTACCGCATCGAAAGGCATAACTCCCCCACCACCCTGGAACGTATATACTACATCCCCCAAAATACATCACTTCCAAAGGTAGTACAAGCTTTTCCACCATGACACAGCGTGAAGCGTCAGCCGTCAGCCGTCAGCTAAGATAGACCACATACTACTAACCCCCAACCCCAATAACATCCTGGTGCTCTTGGTGTTCTTGGCGTCTTGGTGGTTTCGTCATCACGTTTCCTTTTGATAACCTTACAGTATACTATCCCATGCTTTATCTGGTCGCTACCCCCATAGGTAATCTCGATGACATCAGCCTGCGCGCTCTCGAAACCCTCAAGCAAGTTGACATAATCGCCAGCGAAGACACCCGCAAGACCGGCATCATGCTCAAGCGCTTCGATATCCAGAAGCCCCAGATGCCTTTCCACGAACACAACGAAGATCGAGCAGGAACACAAATAATCAAGCTGCTTGAGCAGGGCAAGTCGGTCGCCCTCGTCACTAATGCAGGCACGCCTGGCATTTCCGATCCCGGCTATACCCTCGTACGCAAGGCAATCGAAGCGGGCATCGAGCTTACTCTCATACCAGGTGCAGCAGCCTTCGTAATGGCGCTAGTCTTATCCGGCCTGCCCGTCCACAGCTTCACCTTCCGAGGTTTCCCCCCACGCAAGCCCGGCCCCAGGCGCAAATTCCTAGAAATAGACAAAGACGCGCCCCATACCCTGATCTTTTACGAAAGCCTCTACCGCCTCCCGGCCTTCTTCCAGGACGCCCTCCAGGTCTACGGCGACCGCGAAGCATCCCTTTCTCATGAGCTAACCAAGATGCACGAATCGGTAGAGCGTGGCACGATCTCCTCCCTGCTGCAAACCGTCACCCAGCAAAAGCCCCGAGGCGAATACGTAATCGTCATAGCGGGCGTCACCAGAACATCCCATACTGGAGCCGAGGATAAAGAGGGGTATGAACCAGAGGCTCATTAGAACTCATCTCAAAAACGTCATGATATGCGAGGTACAAGGAACAAAGTATGATTTGTCATTCTGAACGCAGTGAAGAATCCGTACAGGTGGTCAGTGCGAGAGAGGGACGGATTCTTCACTACGTTCAGAATGACAAGGGCTGTTGGTTTCGCTTCGTCTATCAGGCATCTTTGAGATGACTTCTACTAACCCCTTCCACTGCCAGTGCGGATGTGTATAACTGCCGGTTCGCCCTATTGACTCGGCTCGCGTTATCCCCTATACTGTGGCTACTTCGCACTTACTGGTTCGCCAGTGGAGACGAAGGAACAGAAGGCCAGACGGTCCGCAAGGATTGTTTGGCTTTTCTGTTTCTCCTTACCCCCTCCAAACAATTAATAAAACTCTTGGCGGTTCCGTAATTACTCGTTTCACCCCACCGATACTGTACAATTAGCGCATGGGTATCCTCCTCCCTACAGCCCTGGCCCTGCTAGCCCTGGCCCTGCCCATAATCGTGCTATATATGCTCAAGCAGAGGCGGATGGACCTCTCGGTATCGTCCTCCCTACTCTGGCGGCGCGCCTTGCAAGACCGTACGGTAAACGCCCCCTGGCAGCGCATCCGCCGCAACCTCCTCCTCCTGCTTCAGCTACTTCTGCTCCTACTCCTCGTCCTCAGCCTTGCGCGCCCCTTCCTCTTCACCCAGGCCATCGCTGAGGGCGACCTCGTGGTCATACTCGATGCCTCCGCCTCCATGCAAGCCACCGACCTCGCCGGCGACTCCCGCTTCGAGCGCGCCAAACAGCAGACCAATTCCCTCATAGACGGCCTCCAGGGCGACCAGCGCATGACCCTTATCTATGCAGGCCCTTCCGCCCAGGTAGCCGCTTCCGCCTCCAACAATAAGGGCAGCCTCCGCCAGACCCTGAACGGCCTCTCTGCCTCCAACGGCAAGGCCGACATCCTCCCCGCTATCACACTAGCCGCTGCCTCCGCTCGCCAGCTTGGGGAGGCCACCGTCGTCTTTATCTCGGATGGCGCTTTCCCCCTCGATACGTCGCTGCCGCAGGTGCCGGGCAAAGCTCGCTACATCAACGTTGGCAACTCTTCCGCCAATGTCGGCATTACCGCCCTCTCATTAAGAGACGCGCCCGGCGGCCCCCAACTTTTCGCTTCGGTCGCCAACAGCGGCAACGACCCTCTAACTGCACTCCTTACCATCCGGGTGGACGGTGAATTGCGCGACTCCCGCAGCCTTGACCTCACCCCAAAGGACGAGCAGACCGTTACCCTGCCCGGCCTACCCCTTACCACACGTATCGTGGAAGCAAGCCTATCCATAGACGAAGGCCAAACTGACTACCTGGCCACCGACAATCAGGCATGGGCATTACGCACGAGTCGCCCCGCCTCTAACGTGCTCCTCGTCTCGGAGGGCAACAGCTTCATCGAAAAGTCGCTCAACCTCCTGCCCAACGTCAAGCTCTTCAAAACCGCCCCCGCCGCCTATGCCCCTTCCGCCGGATTTGGCCTCACCATCCTTGACGGTACAATGCCTTCGCCCGTCCCGGATGGCAATCTACTCCTCTTCGCCCCGCCCAATTCTCCTCTCGTGCCCGTCTCAGGCGCCTTATCCTACCCGGCCATCGGGCAAGTACTGGTGAACGACCCCCTCTTGCGCTTCGTAGACCTCTCAGGCACCCATCTGGCCTCAGCCCAACGCATAACCACACCCCCTTGGGCCAGGGTACTGGCGCGCACCACGAACGGCGAGCCTCTCATCATCGCGGGAGAAACAGACGGTAGAAGGGTAGCAATAGTGGCATTCGACCTGCATAAGTCCGACCTCCCCCTGCAAATCGCCTTCCCTATCCTGATGGCGAACCTGGTCGAATGGTTGCAGCCCCAAACCTCGGTAGATGCTCCCTCCCTGCTCGGCGCGGGCGACCCAATCAGCATCCGCGCCCTACCCGAAGCCGACGAAATCCGCGTAACCCTGCCTGGCCAGCAAGAGAGCTACACCAGCCTGCAACCCACCCAATCGCTCTCATTCGCTCGGACAGAAGCCCTCGGCATCTACACCGTGCAGCAATTCGCCCAAGGCAAACCTCTAGCCCCGCCTGAGCAGTTCGCCGTCAACCTCTTCAGCCGTCAAGAATCTGACATAACCCCACGAACAGGCATCGGCCTCACCGGCACCGAAGGCACACCTGCAACCGGCACCACCCAACGCCCACTAGAGATATGGCCCTGGGTCGTGCTGGCCTCACTCGCTCTTCTCACCGCCGAATGGTGGCTCTACAACCGCCCCTCAGCCCGCCTGCGAAGGGCCAAAGCAGGCAGCTAGTTACCACAAGCCATCTCAGAAATAGATGGTTGTACCGCTGGCGTCCTCGCTGGCTGTTACCACCTCGCTCTGGTCACACATCCCTATAATTCACGCTACGCACCGCAACCAGCCATTGAGAGCAACGTTAAAGAGGAGGAAGTTGCCGTGGCACGCGAGGCAGGTAAGAAAGCCGTTTGGTATAATCGCGGCAAGGTCGTCTTCAGCTTCTTGCTATTGTTGCTTCTAATGGAAAACGCGAGTTGGCAATCCGCGCGTGGCAGTTCGCACATCTACTTTACAACCTGAACATATGTCAGGAGGGTTATCATGAAGGAAACAAAAGGAACAAGCCAACCAGCAAGGCGATGGAGGCTGCTTCGTGGAATTAGTTTTGTGGTAATCGTTATAGTTGCGCTTGCAGCTTTACTGCCACGGACAGCTCAACAAATGCTGTGGCTGGCCCAGGCGAATGGGCAGAGGGCAACAGGGATAGGTAAGGTGCTCCACAGCCAGAATTATGGCACCTGGGAATACGCGGCTCTCAAAGATGACGCTCTAAACTCCTGGATATCCATCAACTACAAGCGCGATTCAGTGGCCGACCTCAGAGCATATGTAGCAGCGAACAAGGCGCTGATACCAGAAATAGAGAGCGCCGGAGGCCAGGCCGAAGTTGCAATATCGTTCTTGCCGACTATGCAATCTGATCAATTTCGGGCATGGGCTAAGAAGTATGGCTTGCAAGTTAGAGAAGCACAAATTGCGGCGGGGAATATCGGTATCGGAGTTGCAGGCAAACCAGATGATCCATTGCCACAGGAATCGGTAGACAAATATCCCCATGTGGGGGGCGCAGTGTTCGGAGCATACGGCACCGTGCCCGCCAATAAGCTGTCCGCAATTGCAGCCGATCCCCAGGTCTTCCTCCTGGATGTAACCCCGGCCTGGACGCGGCGCGACCTGGTGAAAGCTGGCATAGCCGAGATGGCGCAACCAGAGACTAAGGTGATGGTAGACTTGGCCTATGGCTGGATGGAGCAACTAGGAATGATTCCTACACCCACCCCCTTCCCTCCTCCTGTAGGCACAGTTAGTCCCCAGGTGATACCAACTGCTCCATAATCGCTGCTGCTCGAAAATCATCTCAAGAAAGACAAACTCGCATGGAGGCGGACCCACCATCCTTTGTCATTCTGAACGAAGCGGCAACTCGAAGAGTGAAGAATCCGTCTCCCTAGCTCTGACTTATCCCTACGGATTTTTCACTTCGTTGAGTGCAATGCTAACAAGACAGTTACAGAGCTGGCAACGCCCGGCAGATAAATCCACGGGCTATATAAGAACAAAGTCCGCCTGCGCGGACTGGTCAGGGTAGAGTAGTCCGCGCAGGCGGACTTCGCTCGTGAACAGACCGCGAATTTATTCGCCGGGTACTGTCAGCAATCCAGAGCTTTCCACCTGCGCACCTGCCCCTTTATCAACCACCTCCACCGGCTTGTCCTTCAGCGTGAGCGGCGGCAACAACACCCAGGCAGCAATTCCACCAAGCGCGCACATTATCCCGCCTATCAGGAACACCACCGGCACACCCACAAGCGTCCCGAATACCCCCGCCAGCCCCATCGAAATCAACGATGCGGCGTCTGCTATGGTGGCGATTCCTCCACCTACACGCCCCAGTTGGTTGTTGGGCACCACTATCTGCATCAGCGTTGTCGTCCCGGTATTGATCGGCGCAACGAAAGCCCCTATCAACAGCATCGAGGCCACAACTACCCAGTAATCCGGTATATAACCAAGCGGAGCAATTGCGAGGCCCGCGACAAGCAGCCCCACAGCCACGAACCACTTGGGAGTGATATGCGAAAGAAAGTTCCCCACCGCTACGCTCGCGAGCACCATCCCGGCCGAGAAAACGATGTCGATGATACTGAGACGCCACGCGATCTCAGTCTGCCCGAAGCCGAACCCGACCTTGAGGAAAACCACCCACAGCACGTTGATAGCCCCGATGCCGAGCCATGTAACTCCCACTACCCCCGCCAGCGCCACCATCGTCCTGTTCAGCAAAAGCGCTTTCAGCCCAACCACAAGCTCGTCCCACACCCGCCTCAGCGCGCTCCCCAAATCTCTCGTATCCACTTCCCTACTCGCAACTAACTCACTGCCGGAAGGGACCGAAATACGCCAGATGGCAAAGGCCGAAATCATGAACGAAGCCGCGTCTACGATAAAAGCTACCCACTGGTTGCCCTCCCCCGCCGCGGCGAACGTCGCACCCGCCAGGGCCGGACCTATGAATGTCGCAAGCATCATCGAGGTCTGCGACAGCGCGTTGGCGGAGGTCAACTGCTCCTGGGGGACCAGCTTCGGTATCAATGCCCCCTTAGCCGGGTTGAATAGCGTCCCCACAGCCGACAGCACAAACGCGAGAACATATATCAGCAACAGGTTATGTGTGAGGACCGCAGGTATCATCGAGAGTGTGAGGACCATGCGCACCAGGTCGGACACCAGCATAGTTCGCCTGCGGTCCCACCTGTCTACGAACACTCCCGCTATCACCCCGAAAAAGAGGCGCGGCAGAGTAATCGCTATCATCATGCCCGATACATCACGCGTCGTGTCGCCGGGGTCGGTTGAGAAACCACTCACCACGACCATCAACGCCAGGAACGCAAAATAGTCGCCTATCTGCGAGATGATCTGCCCCAGCCACAAATTACGAAACCCGCCATGCCGCAGCACGCTGAGGAAGTTCGCCTTGCCCGATCCCGCCGTCTTACCGCCCGGTTCCGACTCTACGACTTTTTCTTCTTTCGTCACTACCCCGTCTCTGGTGTCCAATCTTACGCCCCTGCTTCTTCTGTTCCCTTTTTGATCAGTAGCTAACTTTGCTCTACTATAGCCCTATATGTAGTAGAGGTCAATCGGCCAGGTTATGGTAAGTGTTCAGACTAAGGGTAGATTATGTAGGGGCAACCCTATGTGGTTGCCCTGGTGGTGAGCCGATATGTCCCTCATTTAGGGCAACCACATAGGGTTGCCCCTACAGCGCATCGCTTCATTTTATCCCTATTCTGAACATTTACAGGTAATGAGGGACGCGTATAACCACAGCCGGATGTAGTTGGGTATGCAGCCTATCTATTTCGACCAAAAGAAAGAGGAAGCCTTTGAGGCTTCCTCTCCCTACTAAAGACTAATTTGCCCCACTAAGGCGTACTGCGTATGCTCCAACTCGGGTGGACATCATCGGTAAGTTCTAGAGTGATACGCTCCTGGCTGCTCCCGTCGTTATTCATCACATCCCACTCCAGGTTGTCCGGAAACCTCTCAGACGAGAAGGCGATCCGGCTGCCGTCTGGTGCGAACGTTGGATCCCAGTCCTCGAACTCATTGTTCGTCAACCTGGTCGGCTCCTGACCGCCGGCACCGGAGATATAGATTTCCTGGTTGCCGTCGCGGATCGAAACGAACACTAGGCGGTTGCCCACGTTGTTCCACCTGGCAAGGAAGTTCTCACCACCCGTAGTACCCGTAGTAATAGGTCCTGTGACCTGGCTGCCGTCTGGGTTCATGGTATAAAGCTGCCTGCTGCCTGAGCGTTTCGACGTGAAGACTATTCTACCGTTGCTGCCCCAGGCTGGGTCCGTATCCTCAGTTATCGAGTCGGTTATCCTTATCGTGCCGGTGCCGTTGGCATTCATCACGTAGACATCGGCCTGACTTTCATTTCGCTCCGAAACAAAAGCTATCTTTGCGCCGTCGGGCGACCAGGCTGGTGCGATGTCCATGCCTACGTTATTAGTTAGCCGCAAGGGTGCCGAGCCGTCCGCGTTCATCACATAGATCTCGAAGTTGCCGTCACGGTTGCTTGCAAACGCGATCTTGGTGCGGTCTGGTGAATATACTGGATAGTCATCTTTCTGTGGGCTGGTGAGTGTCAGGTTCTTCCGTTCGGTTCCATCTGCGTTCACCCGCCAGATATCCCTGTTGCCCGCTTTGTCAGACCCGAAGGCGATAATGCCTTGCGTAATCACATTGGGTGTCGAAGTAACGGTAGACGTGGCAGTTGGCGGTGTGCCCGTCCGAGTAGGTGTAGCCGTCGGAGGTGTGCCGGTTACCGTGGGCGTGGCAGTTGATACGACGCCTGTACCAACCGCCGTGGATGTCGCTGGCGTGCCTGTCGGCTTGCCCGCATCCTTATATCGCCAATCATAGTAGTGAAGCCCGATGTTGCCCATCTCTACCAGGAACCCCGGCGGGTTGTTAGGTACGTAAGTAAGCACGCGCCGCTCGTATGCCTGGATCATCACGTCCTGCATCTCACCCTTGATCTTCACGCGGCTCCAGTATGGATCGGAGATAGGGAAGCCCGAAGCGTAGAACCAGGGGTCGATCAGGCGCTTGTTCACTATCTGTCCCGTCTCGCTGATAGGTCCTGTAGCATTCAGGAACTGCCAGAAGACATCAGGGATGTTGTGCTTGGTGGCAGGCTCGAAATAGACGATCTTCGCCCCTGCTACTGTCGCCTTTGTCGGGTCGTTGCCCACCTGCCCCGCCTTATTTATAGTCGCCGTTGCGAACTGAACCACCGTGCCCCGTGAGCGGTCAGGCTGCGGGTGATCCCCCAATCGTGTATTCGACACCGACCCAAACGACACATAGGTAGGCGCTTGTGCGTCGTCGGTATCGCCGGAGATAGGGATGTTCGCCGAGAAGCGATTGATGAACGCATTGTTCCCTATCTGCATCTGGCCGCTGATAAGCTCGATGGTCAGCAGGCCGTTGGTGACGAAGAAAGGACTATTCTGGTCGCCATTCGGGTTGTTTACCTCCATGCGGCTCTTGTCGAAGTACTGCACCAGCCGTGTCCCGGTGCCCGTTGGCGAGTCGACGTACTGCTCCTGGGCGGCGGCCCGTGGCTCTGGCCCCCAGAAGAAGGTGCGGCTCACCTGGCCCGAGGCGACCAGCGCGTCGGTGCGGTCCCACACTCGCTTGAAGGCGGGGTGGGCAAACGGGATCGCCTGAGCGCCTGCGCTGCTCGCCAGCACCATGACGGCAGTCGCCACGCTGACCAGACCAACACCTGCTCGGGCGGCTCTTGATTGCCTGTGATTCATTACTCTATCCTCCTGATTTCTATAGCGGGTAGCTAGAAAGATTCGACTTGAACGTGAAAGCTTTCGTCCACTACCAACTTAACGACCTGAATACCACCTGGTTGCAGGTACTCTGCGGGCGAGTATAGCACCGTCAATCGCCTCCTCATATGGTTTTCCACTTAGGCGGGCAGGGCGCTAGCCGGTAAACCAAAACAGCAACGAGAAAGGCTTGCCACCCTGGTCAAGCCTCATCTCTGCTCGGTCGGTCTATTCACTTTCGCAAGCTAACGTGGAGCTTCACATCCTGGGAAGAAGGTATTAGCGACGATTTTGGAGGTCTGCCCACGCGTGGCATTGTTGCCCCACCGGAAGTAGGGTCGACCGCCAGGGCCGCAAGGCTCGTTTGGCCCGCCGCACGGGTAGCCACCCATGATGCCTCTTACCGCAAGCCTTTGTATAAAGTTGTAGAAGGTGTTGGTGGGCGGCACGTCTTCAAAGATCGGCTCTCCCGGCGGATCGTTGAATTCGGCGGCGTTAGCCACTATCTTGGAGATTTGCCCTCGGGTCGCATTACTGCCGGGCCGGAAATACGGCCTGTTCTCAGGCCCCACACAAGGCTCGCCCGGCCCACCGCACGGATAGCCACTTATTATGCCTCTGCCCGCCATGCGCTCGATATAGACGTAGAAGGTATGGCTGGAAGGCGCATCCTGGAAGGTCCACTCTGTGGGCGCTTCCTTGAAGCCGGCCGAGTTGGCCACTATCTTGGAGATTTGCCCACGTGTGACGTCGCTGTTGGGGCGGAAAGTGCCATCTGAGTAGCCGCTGACGATACCCCGGCATGCCAGGCACCTGATCTGCGTGTAGAATGTGTTCTCGGAAGGTACGTCCGTGAAGGCGAGCGCGCATGGTGTGGGGCTTATCGTCGTAGGCGCTACAGTCGGCGTAGCTGGGGTAGGCGTGGTAGTGGCAGTAGCAGTGGCAGTAATAGTAGACGTGATTGTTTGGGTGGCGGTGGCTGTTGGTGTGGGGCTGATGCACGGGTCGTTGTATCGCTCGATCAGCGTCTCGAAAGCTCTGCCGGAGCCGCTCCATGTGTCCCCTACGGCCCACACATCGCTGGACGACACAGCCGCGACTCCGAATAAAAAGTTCTCGATTGTGCCCGGGCCAGGACTGGGCACCCTGGTCCACTGGATGCCGTCCCAGTGCATGGCCAGGGTGTATGGAGCATCACTCGAAAGATACCCTACGGCCCATACGTCATTGGGCGCGATTGCTTCCACGTCGTGCAGGTAGAAGTTATCTATGTAGACGCCTGGGATTGTAGAGTATGTCCATTGACCGCCGTCCCAGTGCAGAAAGAGCATGCCTCTCTCGTCCGGGCCTTCATAGCGCCCTACAGCCCACACGTCATTTGAGGAGAGTGCGGACACACCCCATAGGATGTTTCCATATGAACCGGGCGCATTAGGGCTGGGAATATGGCTCCACTGCGTGCCGTCCCAGTGCAATGTTAGTGTTCTGTTTCCAATGCCCCTGATGCGGAAATAGCCCACGGCCCACACATCGGTGGCCGAGATCACCGACACATCCCAAAGCTCGTTGTTCTCTTCGCTGGGGCTGGGGCTGGAAACTATGCTCCACTCTGCGTCGTCCCAATGCTCGATGAGCGTACGGTAGTAACCAATGCCGCCTACGTTGGCGGGATAAGAGCCTACAGCCCACACGTCACTAGGGGAGATCGCGTCTACCCCCCTGAGAGCGCTGGTGCCGGTCACGACATCAGGACTAGGGATGACGCTCCATTGGGCGCCATCCCTATGCTCTTTCAAGGTTAGGTCAGGACTGAGAAAGTTGCCCACGGCCCACACATCGTTGGGCGAAATCGCCGACACATCGGCAAGTAAGTCCGAGCTTCCTTCGCTAGAGTTAGGGCTGGGAATATGGGTCCATCGTGTGCCGTCCCAGCGCAATGTCATCGTGCGAGCTCTCTCGCCCGCCTGATAGCTACCCACGGCCCACACGTCATTGCCAGAGAGTGCGTCGACCCCAGAGAGGCCATTCTGATACTGGCCGGGGTTGGGGCTGGATACAATGCGCCACGCCAGGCCGCAATCGGGCGTAGGCGTAGCCCCGAGGCTGTTGGCGGGGCTGGCGGCGGCAAGGCCCAGGCGACTCAGGGCTGAGGCTTGCGGCAGGGGAGCGGCCATGGTACGCTGCTCCCCTGCCCACGCCCACGACAGGATAGCCGTGCCGCCGAGCAGAAGCGTGATCAACAGGATCAAAAAGCCTGTATTGAGGCGTCGTTTACAACCCATCTACTGCCCCCTCGTAGAATTATTGCGTATGAGACAGGAGATGTCAAGTCGCTTGACCTGATCGCAAGCTGGTGGCATGCTAATTGCCGATAATAAAGCCTGCGCGTCGTACGATTGGAAGTTTAGATAACACTTACAAATGAGCCTGCCTATGCATAGACTCTAAATGATGTAATTAGGTTTGTGTTGTTTGCGTCTAAACCAAACAGATCAGGAGACAACGCTATGGACTACCCTAAGAATAACCGGAAACTCTACCGTAAAGCCACCCTTGTTCTTTGCGGTTTATTGTCTATTGGTATGATTGTCGGACTGCCTGTGGGCAGCAAGACGGCGGTAGCCGTTGTGCCTGAGGCGTGGGAGATCGCCTATACTTCGACTGACCCTGTAATCCTCAATGGCGTCTCCGCGCTGAACGCCGATACCGCGTGGGCGGTGGGCCATACAGGCGGTGACTTTAAGAATAACAATGAGATTCTGCGTTGGGACGGTATAAGCTGGAACTACGACGGCGCTGTGCCTAACCCCGGTATCAACACCAACGCCCTCCAGGGCGTGGCGGCGGTATCCGCCCCTACATACTCAGCATGGGCCGTCGGCCATTACAGCAACAACGAGCCGCTCGACGCACAGACGGAGATTTTGAGACGGGACCAGTCGGGCTGGACCCAGGTTTCCAGTCCCAACCCCGGCACAGGCTCCAACTATCTGAGGGGAGTGGCTGCGCACTCTGCGGACCTGGCCTTTGCCGTCGGCTACTACTATGACGGCCAAACGGGGCCGTACCAGACGATGATACTAAGATGGAACGGCACCCAATGGCAACAGAACACCACGCCGAACCCAGGAAACCAGAATTTCCTCCAGAGTGTCTCTATAGTTAGCAGCAACCTGGCCTTTGCTGTAGGCTACTACACCATAGGATCACAGTACTACACTCTGGTTCTGAAGTGGGACGGCATTAGCTGGTCCCAGGAGGCGACGCCAAACCCCGGCACGGGAACAGGCTATAACATCCTCCAGGGGGTAGTAGGCGTGTCGAATAGCTACGCGTGGGCTGTCGGCTACTATGGCCCTCCGAGCCAGTCGAGAACGCTTACCCTGTTCTGGAACGGCAACACCTGGGCGCAGGTGTCCAGCCCGAATAAGAACACCAATACTAACCTCCTGAGTTCGGTGGCGTATGCCACCGCAAATGACGTTTTTGCGGTGGGCCGGTACAACTCTCCCCCGAACCAGACGCTAATCGAGCGTTGGAGCGACGCTAACTGGAATATACAATCCAGCCCAAACGTAGGTACAAGCAGCAATTACCTCAGAGGGGTCGCGGCGGCGCCAGGCTTCTCGTCCTGTGGCAACAAGCTGGTGTGGGCTGTCGGTTACTATTTGGGTGATTTCGGTGTCGAGTATCCTATGATTCAGCGATACGAAACCGCTTGCGCATATAGACCCCCGCCGCCGTGAGTCTCTGCATCTTTCCGTAGATGCTGCTAGAGATGCCGCTAGCCCTTTTTCGGGCAGGTGAACAGCATGAGATACGAGGGACAGGGCGAGAGGGCCTTGTTTCTCGTATCTTGTTTTATAAATGCTCTTGCCACCGTCAATCTTCCCCAATGCAGTTTTCCACGCCCCCGCATCCGGCTTCCACAGATTCTGGTGCTGTAGGGGCGGGGGCCGGGGGG
>JBBRVL010000035.1:0-17053 GCA_038246925.1 Chloroflexia bacterium | reverse complement strand
TCTCCCGTGATAAGCCTTGCTCCCAAGAAGAGGATCGAGCTAGGCAGCATTCTGCGTGAGAGCTTCGGAGAAAGGGCATTCATGGGCGTACCGCACTCCGGTAGACCGGGCGATGGCGCACTCGCCGGACAGGTCGTGCGGTCAGCAGGCGAGATGGGGCTGCCGGCAGTCGCGTTGCCCACAGCCAGATACCTAGTTGCGGGAGATGCACCCTCTTATGAGGCCCTTCGCCTGGCCCGTCACAAAGCTGGGTGGCCTCGTGAAGGCACAGCCATCGGCCCACCCACCGGCTCTACTACTTCTGACAGTCCCGGCCCTCATTACTTCCGTACTCCCGCAGAGGCAGCAGCCCTCTTCGCCGAGTGGCCTGAAACCCTGGATAATGTGGCCCGTATTGTCGAGATTTGCTCCGGCGCGAACCGCCTCGCGCTGGATACAGGCCATGCGCAGGAGGAAGATGCCGTCTCGCTAGTGCAGCTTGCCGAGCGAAAGCTGCTTGATATTACAGGCACAGGCGATCTACCCCCCGCTACCAGAGAGCGCCTGCATGCCGAAGTGGCTGTAAGTGAGCAAAGCGGCAGGGTTGGGTCTTGGTTGGCGCTTGCCTCTCTGGGAGATATAGCAGCCCAGGGATCGCAAGATCAAGTCTCGATACCTCTTGGCGCAACCCTGGGCATGGCAGAGGGCTCGCTGCTTGCCTATGCCTTCGGGCTCTCCTCGCTCGACCCGACGCCCCACGCCCCCCCGCGTTGGCTCGTCGGTACGTTCGGGTTGGCCCCCTTGCCCGGCGTCGAGGTGCCCGCAAGCAAGCGTGCAGCCCTGGTATCGGCCCTCATAAAGGAGTATGGCCCAAACCGCATTGCTTATGCCGCCTGTGCTACTGATATAACCCCTGCCGCCGCCCTTTCAGCAGCCGCGATTGTACTCGGCGTAGAGAAGGATACTTTACGGCAATTGGCGGGAAGCAAAGGCTGGGGGGTGCTAAAGGACTGCATATCAGACACTCAAGATCAAAAACAAAATAAAGTAGCAACGCTGGCCTCTTCTCTTGAAGGTGCGCCCGTTACCTTCAAACCCGATTACGACACTCTCCTTGCGGCTCCACGTTCGGTGTTCGGTGCCTCAGTAATAGGGGATTGGCTGCCGGTCATCTCGCCACCGGGGACGACAGCCTGGGTGCCCTGGTCCGAGGAGGCGCTTTGCAAGCTCTCGTATCCGGCCCTGTCGATACAGCCTTCTACTACCTTATCCGCGTTAGAAGCCGCGCTCTCCCTTGCGGCGCGCTACCCTACTTCCGGTTTTACGGTGGGCACAGATCTTACGGTAGTTCCTGAAATCACTGAACAAACTGTCCGACTATTTACGGAGGGCCGGCTTAGGGGTATCCCCTATGTATCACCTGCGACACTGTCAGGTGTGCAAGGGGAAATCACGTCCGAATCGCTAGCACTTCTGGTTGCGCGTTCTATGACTGGTGGACTCTCCACTGGGAAAGAAGGTATTACTGCCTGGGAAGAAGCAACCAGTGATACGGGCGGTCTCCTCATCTATAAGGACCAGCTTGACCTGCTTCTCTCATCGCTCGTAGGGCCTGAGCCGGACGCCATAGCCGCCATGCGCAGCGCGCTACGTGAAAGAAGCGACGATGCGCGAGCACGCTTTACCTCCACCTGCCAAACGTCAGGCCTGGAGGCAGATAGCGCAGAAGCTCTATGGGCGGCGCTTTCAAACAGTGCCTCTGCTCTCATCTCTCGCTCTTCAGCGCACGCATGGGGCAGAGTCGCCCTGTGGTCCGCCATGCTCAGGGCTTATCACCCCGCCGCACTATTAGCAGGTGCGCTTGACGCTGCCTGGGAGCGTGGCGCGCAAGATCAAATCCTGCCCCTGGTCGAAGAAGCGCACCGGCTTGGCATAAGTGTGCGCCCTCCCGACATCGACCGAGGAGACGCTCGATTTGGGTTGGAGCGCGACGGCACGGGCTGGGCTATCGTATGGGGACTGGCTCGTATGCCGGGTTGGGATATAATCGCGGCTGACAGGTTGATTAGCGTGAGGCCTGCCGCAGGCTTTTCTACCTTCAGCGAACTCGGGCGTCTCGTCTCGCGAGTCGGTCTTACACAAGAGCATATCGAATCGTTAGTTCGCGCCGGAGGGTGTGACCGCCTCGGCGGTACTGAGCGAAGCAGATACGCTCTGCTCGAAGCCCTTCCTGCCGCTCTAGAGATGGAGCGTGCTCATGATGGGGGCAGTGGCCCAACCGACCTGTTCAGTAACGCTTCCGGCTCCGTCCCACCAGTGGAAGAAGTAACATCCGGTGGCCAGCCAACCCCCCGAGAGCGCTATTTGCAGCGCAACTGGGAGATGAAGAACCTGGGGATAGGCCTTACGTCAGCTCCTGAGATAGAAAACCTGCACCGCGCCCTCGAAGACTCTGGGGACCTCAGAGGACGCCTGTTGAGCACCACTCAGATCGGGGGGGATCGCGTTGGACAAAGCGTCTCCCTGGTGGGCCTGCTCACGTCTCTGGCCCTCATAAAGGGAGAATCTAGCCATACCCAGAACGGCAACAGCAACGGCGATCTCCACGCCCCTGGCACCACACGTCCTAATACCATGTCAGTGGCATGGCTTGAAGATTTAGAAGGAAGCATAGAGTTAGTAGCCTTCCCACCGAACTACAACAGTCATCAGGAGCTGTGGACTGAGCACAATCTGGTCATCGTCACGGCCCGCGTCCGCACGCACGAAAACGGTGATATATACCTGCTGTGCGAGCACATAGCCCCCTTCTACGCGGAGGCTGTTGAAGAGGGATTCAGCATCAAGGTGAAAGTACCGGCGAGAGGGGCGCTTCGCAAGGAAGTGGGGAAAGCGGCCGAGCCTGGTCCTACCTCCGACGGAGATATTGTCGCCGCCTCCGTAGCTCCCCAAACCACGCCGCTGCGCCCATCGAACGGCTCCCAACTTGCTCCCGCAACAGCCCAAACTGCCGTCACAACCGAAGAGAGTAGCAGTCCTACCTACAGCCTCGTAATCACACTGCCAGAAACCGACAATGACAACGCTGCCATCGACGGCATGAATGCTCTGAAGCGCCTGCTCGCCCGGCATCCAGGCGATGATGTTGTTACCCTGCGAATCCCTTACAGCCCCGAAACCGGCTCCGTCACCTCAGCCCAACTCCCCTATGGCGTCCAATACAATCGGCACCTGGAGTCGGAAATCACCCGCCTCTTTGGCCCGGCTTCCCTCGCTGTGATCCAACTCGCTCCGCTCGAATTATGAGTTTTGAATTATGAATTGGTGGGTTTTCTCGTAATTCATAATTCAACATTCAAAACTCATAATTCATAATTCCCCTAACTCCCCTGACCTTTGCCATAGGTGAGTAGTACCTATGTAATAACCCTGGTCGTTGACTTGGCTCTCCGCGCTTTGCTATAGTCAATGCGAGGTCACTCCGCGCCGATTTTTATGTTGCGCACAGGAGACCTTGAAGTGAGAGAGTCAAGCTAAATATGGATATGGGTGACACTACAGTTCGCGTGCTCATTGCCGACAGCCATGACCTGTTCCGCCAGGGACTGGCCAGCCTGCTGTCGCGTCAGCCCGGCATCCAGATAGTCGGAGAGGCTTCGGAGTGCTCCGAGATCCGCGACATGATCGATGAGCTGCACCCCAACCTCGTGTTGATAGAGCTTTATATGAGGGGCTGTGACGGCCTTCCCACCGTTGTCAGCATCATTGAAGATTATCCTACCACCAACATAGCTATCCTGACCTCCTCAGAGGACGATGGTGATGTGCTGGCAGCCGGGAAGCTCGGTATAAAGGGCTATCTACTGAAAAACAGCAGCCTCGAAGAACTGGTACGCGCCGTGTACGCATTGGCCGAGGGTGGCGCTTATTTCTCGAGTAGCATGTTTACCAAGGTGCTGCAAGAGTTTACCCACCTCGCCCGAAGACGTGACCTGCAAGAAGCCAAAGGCATAGAAGCCCTGACCGAGCGTGAAAAGGATGTCCTGAGGCTCGTAGCAAGAGGCTGCACCAACCGTGATATAGCTAACGACCTTGTGATAACCGAGAACACAGTCAAGGTTCACCTGCGCAACATCCTGGACAAACTCCAGTTACGCAACCGTCAGCAAGCAGCCGCATATGCGGTACAAGAGGGTCTTGTGTCGAGGGTCTACCCCACCCACGGCGGTAGCTACGGTTCGACCGGCAGTGGCTACGGCGTCACAGGCAACCGCGATCTTGGCGGCCTCCGTGTCGTGCCCAAGCCCGACGACGTAAGGTCCGCCGGAGCAAAACTGGGGAATTACAAGATAGGTTCCAGGTAAACGAATAGGACGGGACCGCCAAGACGCCAAGATCGCCAAAAGTTCGCTACGCTCATCTCGCCAAGAGTTTTATTGTTTTGGGGTTACGAATCAGCTATTAGTTCAAAGTTGCTAACCCCTAACCCCTAATAATACCTTGCGTTCTTTGCTACATCTGCGTCTTGGCGGTCCCGTCCTATTCGTAATTCATGCCATGTTACCCCTGTTGTTCAACCATGCCTCCAGCTTGCCTCGCTCCCAGGTGGTAATGATGCGGTCGGCAGTGGCCCAGCCGCGGCGGGCTATATGCACGCCGTATTCGATCAGGTCGAAGTTATTGTGATGGTGCGCGTCGGTGTCAATTGAGAGGGTGCAGCCTTCTTCCATAGCTTCCTGCACGTAGATATCATCGAGGTCGAGGCGGTCGGGGGCGGAGTTTATCTCAAGGGCTGTGCCTGTTTTGGCGGCCTCTTTGATGACCGCGCTCACATCCATCGCAGATGGTTCGCGCTGGTTGATCAGCCTGCCCGTTGGGTGTCCCAGGATATCGACATGCGGGTTTCTGACAGCGTTGAGGGCGCGCTGCGTTACCTGCTCTCCAGGTTGGCGCAGCCCTCCGTGTATCGAGGCGACCACTATATCGAGCCATGCCAGCACCTCGTCTGGGAAGTCGAGCGTGCCATCATTCTTTATCTCAAGCTCGGTACCGTGGAAGATGCGGAAGTCGCTGCCTATCGCCTTCTGCGCTTCCTCTATCTCTTTGCGCTGAGCGTGCAATCGATCTATCGTCAGGCCATTTGTGATCGACAGGCTCTGGCTGTGGTCAGTAATCGCAAGGTATTGATAACCCCTCTTCTTGGCGGCGCGGGCCATATCGAGGACGCTCTCGGTACCGTCGCTCCAGGTGGTGTGCGAGTGGAGGTCGCCCTTTATATCGGACATTTCCACAAGTTTAGGCAGCTTATCTCGCGCGGACGCTTCTATTTCACCCCGGTCTTCGCGCATCTCCGGCGGCATCCACCTGAGGCCGAGCGTGGTATATATATCTTCTTCTTTGGTGATGGGGACCGGCTCGCCGTTGGCCCGCCACAAGCCGTACTCATTGAGCTTGTAGCCCATCTTGATGGCGCGGTCGCGCAGCTTGATGCTGTGGGCTTTGGAGCCTGTGAAGTGGTGGAGGAGGGGGATGTAATACTCAGGCTGCATCACGTACAAATCTACTTGTAGGCCGCTGTGGAGGCGCACGGTCGCCTTGTTCTCGCCCTGCGAGTCGACCGAGCCGACCATCGGCAGCTTGACGAAGCAGTTGATCACCTTATGAGGCTCGGCGGCGGTCGCCAGGATGTCAATGTCGCCCACGGTCGGCTTCCAGCGGCGAGTTGAGCCTGCGATCTCCACCTTGTCCAGTCCACCAGGGCAACTGCTCTTCAATAGGGCAACCAATTGCCTCACCACAGGCAGGGCCGACCCAAGCAGGTCGCGCTTCTCGGCGCTACGCCTCTGGACCGCCTCTATTCCCTCTTTGATGTTCTCGACCGTCTTTTTGCCCAGCCCAGGCACTTCATAGATGCGGCCATCCTCTATCGCCTTCTGGAGGTCGGCGATGCCCTGGATACCAAGCTGCTGGTAGAGAAACATAGCGGTCTTGGCCCCCAGGTGTGGTATGTCGGTGATGGCGATGAGGGAGGGCGGCACTTCGTTGAGGAGGCGGTCGTAGAAGCGAAGGCGGCCGGTTGTCATCAGCTCGTCTACCTTCTCGGTCATCGCCTTGCCGATGCCCGAAAGCTCGCTCACACGCCCCTCCTGCCACACTTGTTTGAGGTTCTCGGGCAGGTTGGCGAAGGTGGAGGCGGCGTTGCGGTAGGCGCGCACCTTGAATGGCGACTCGCCCTTAAGTTCCATCATCGCGCCGATCTCATTGAAGATTTTTACGAAGGTGGCGTTGGTGAATTCACGGGCTTCGGGCGCTAGTTCGGGCATGGTGGTTTCCTTATGTTATGAAGGATAGTGGTAGGTAATTACCTTCGATGGGTGGGACAAGCTCAAGCCTAGTAAAGAGCTTGTCCAGTCCATGACACGAAATTAATGGGGACGGGTGCAATTTCGGTTGATATTTTAGAATTCGTGCCTTTGATGGTGATTTGTCTAATTGGATACATTCTTCCCATATAATGACTACTGCGTTAATATGACGAACGTTATCAAAGAACTTTATGAGGACTTGATCAATCTCTACAGTGTATTGCGGGTCCTGAACCCATGTGGTCGGAAGCCTCACAAATATGACATTCGATGCGGTCTTGGGTAGCTGCTTCTCTGCTCTATAAAGTGTTCGGCGGAGATTGTTCGTGCTAATTGCAGTGTCTTCCCTTTTGCATTTTACTTCGGCACATAATACGTTACCCTCACGAAGGTTAATCTCCAGGTCAAAGTCCTTTGTTTTAGATCGACTAGGTCTGACAAATTTCACTGCGTGACCACTCTTAACGAGCATCTTCGCAACTCTTAGTTCGATGATTGTATCTTCGACGAAGACATCTCGATTGTTAGTCGATACCTTTTTCCTCAGTTCTTTAATCTTCCACTCAAATCCTTCACAAGATTGTAGTATAAACAGCGAGTCGGCAAAATCCATGATTCTATCTTGATGCTCGTAGGATTCTTGCTGATTTGAGGGATGTATTCGGAAATGGGGTTCTTGTTTCGAAGTGCTGGAAGAAATATTCTCTTTCCACCACGGGAATCCAAGCGTTCTAATTATTATCTCCTGAGCTAACGCATACGCTTCAAACACTGCACCTCTATCAAGAAACGCCTCCCGAAGCTCTTCCCTCATGAGGCCTACATCCTTATCTGTAATTTGCTGCATGTACCGTATCCTCGATGGGCTGCTAAAGTTCCTCAGGGTGCACGAGTTCCCATGCCGCCGTCGCCGGGTCTATTTTGTGCGCCGAGAGGTCGTCCAGCAGAGCAGAAAGCGAGCCGTTCTGCTCCAACTTAGCCAGCAGTCGGCGGACAATGATGTCGCGGGCGCGGTCGAGCACTTCTGCCTTCAACCTCTCTCTACGTTCTTTCTTGATGAGATTATGCTCGCGCAGGTAGGTCCGGTGCTTCTCTATTGCCTCGCCAAGCTCCTCTATACCTGTGCCGTCGGCGGCGATGGTCTTTACGATGGGCGGCATCCACGCGCCTTCAGGCAGTGGGAGGAGACGCATCGCGGTCTTCAACTGGTTAGCCAGGCGGTCAGCTCCTTCGCGGTCGGCCTTGTTGATCACTATCACGTCAGCTATCTCAAGCACACCTGCTTTGAGCGCCTGTACGTCGTCGCCCATGCCGGGCACCTCAACTAGCAGGGTTGTGTCGGTCAGACCGGCTACCGAGATCTCGTCCTGCCCGACGCCGACCGTTTCGACGATGACAATGTCTACGCCGTAAGCGTCCATCACGCGGGCTACGTCAACAGTGGAAGCAGTCAGCCCGCCAAGCTGCCCCCTCGACGCCATCGAGCGCACAAATACGCCAGGGTCCTTATAGAAATCGAGCATCCGGATGCGGTCGCCGAGTAAAGCGCCGCCGCTTACAGCCGAGGTTGGATCGACCGCTATCACGCCGATTGTCTTGTCGCTCTTACGGTAATACTCGATCAGCCTGTTTACGAGGGTCGATTTGCCTACGCCTGGAGGACCTGTAACGCCCAGCATGAGGGCACGGCCAGTGTGCGGTGTCACCAGTCGTAGCGTTTCTCTGTAGCCCTTCCTGCGGCTCTCGACTATCGACATGAGACGGGAGGCAGCAGCCTTATCGCCCTTCAGGAGCCTATCTACGAGGTCGCTTATCTGAGAAGGAGCCTGTGGGTTTGCCTCCGCTTGCCTGTCCGACGGCATTACTCTTCCTCAGCCTGCCGTGGTTTTACCTTCTCACGCACGAAGCGCACGGTATCGGCCATGGGCGTGCCCGGACCAAATACGCCCGCCACGCCCATCTCCTTTATCGCGGGGATGTCGTCATCGGGGATGATGCCGCCTGCATAGACCATCACATCATCGAGGCCGCGCTTGCGTAGCTCGTCCATGATGCGTGGGAAAAGCGCCATGTGCGCCCCCGATAAGATCGAGAGGCCTACCGCATCTACGTCCTCCTGGAGGGCTGCTTCGGCAATCATCTCAGGCGTCTGGTGAAGGCCGGTGTAGATAACCTCCATGCCCGCATCACGCAGAGCGCGCGCTATGATTTTGGCCCCACGGTCGTGCCCGTCGAGGCCCGGCTTGGCTATAAGTACGCGTATCTTCTGGCTGCTACCCGTCTGCGCTGCCTGGGCTGTCTGCACAGTCAGATCATCAGCGGGAATTGCCTGGTCGTCGGTATTGGCTGGCGACTCTGCCACCATGTTGACCTCCTACATTACGCAATCTATACGTCATATTACCCGAATTGAGGGTGAGCGTAAAGGAAGGAGGCACATCATTGGATACGTGATGTGCCTCCTTCCTTCGTTTTACGAAGACCCACTTAGCGAGAATACACTAGGGTCCAGTCGCAGGTCCCGCAAGGGTGCTTCCGATCAGGATGCCGTTGGCCCAGTAGGTGCCGGTGCCTCCTGAGGGGAGGATGTCGTAGGTGAAGTCCTCTGCATAAGGGACACGCTCGGCACTTATCACTCGCGTGCTATTGATAAGGTCGCCGGTAGAGAGAGTTCCCAGCGGTCGGCCATCTGCCATGGGGTGGCCTGGCGAAGCCAGTAGTTCGCGGCCATTGGCCAGCACCAGGTGCACCATCTCGTGACCGGCGAGCACCTTCGTCCGGCTTGTCTTGAGCACGACGGCTCTCTGGCGAGCGCCTGAGGCGCCAGCGTCGCTCTGCTCCGTCCACACGAGCATCCCTTCCCGCAGGTCTTTCACGGGCACCGGCCCATTTGGGGTGTCGATCAGTGTATTACCTGCCAGGCACTTGGGACAGGACCCCCGCAAGTCGGGCGGCTGGCCAAGGGTAGCAGTAAAGGGTCCACTTGAATATAACTGCCCATTATCCTCAAACAACAGGGTCACGGTGAGCCGCGAGCCGGTCACCTGCCCTTGATAGTGCGCGGAGATGTTCGAGCTACACGAGGCGGGACATAAGGTAATGACACTTGGTAGGTTGAAGGCGCCCGATGGGTCTAAGGTCAGGGGCACAAGCGAAGTACCTCCGTCACATCGGAAATTGACTTGTACGGTGTCAGTAAGCACGTGAATGGCAATACCGACGCCTCCCCAGTCTCCTGGCGGGACAACAATTGCACCTGGGCCTGTTTGGGCAGCGAAGGCAGTCTTCGTGGTCTGGGCCGCCTGAGTCTCTGCTACTTGTCGGATCTCCATTTGTTGTCCACGCGCTATAGTCGTCACAGTTTCGAGGGCAAAGTAGGTGGCGCGTGCAATGACTTGCTGGGCCCTCTGCACCGCACTCGCGGTGGCTCGGGCAATAGCGGTAGCTGCACCTGCGGTGGCCCGAGCCTGGGCTACGGCAGGAGGAAGGGTCGGCACGACCGATGACAGAGCTCCCGGAACCAGCCCGGTCAGCACAGCAACAGGATAGCTTGCAATTGGTTCAGGCACACGCTCGACTGCCGTGGGAGTACCTGGGCTGTCCGAGTCGACTGGGTTGCCTGGTCCGCACGCAACGAGTACGCAAAGCAGGAGAATGCCAGCCAAACACTGGAGGAAACGTACAGTTTGTGTTTGTCTCAGCATTTCAATGATGTATGAGCCGACCGCCTCTACTTCATGAAGATGTACTAGCCAGCTGCCGGCTCCATGAGAGCATCATACCCTAGTAGACGGGAGGCAGCTAGTCGGGCATCGGCGGGATCACCGCGCTTATCTGCTGCCCGCGCAGCAAGGCGGGCGAGACTGTCGAGGTAGCGATTCAGCTTATTCAGGGCTGCCTGGGCTTCGGGCCACGTAGGGTGGATGTTCTTGAGGTCAAACATGCGGGCTACCACATCCACCACGTGGCGGAAGTACTCGGCTATGCCGTAGTTCGCCCCGGCTGAGATGATGCGCTGGCGCTCGTGGAAGTCTGGCATCAGGTAGCCCGGCATGGCGAAATTCATCAGTACTTTGCATACGGGCCAGACGTAGTTGGGGTCAAGCTCCAGGTGGGCCTTCACTGCTTCACGGTAGAAGGTGTAGTGCAGGGTCTCATCCTTGGCGATGGTGAGGAGAATATTGGAGAGCAGAGGGTCTTCCTCCTCGGCCTTACGCGCTACGTTGATGTAGAACGCCTGGGTAGATAGCTCCTGCACCGTCGTGTACACCATCCCCTCAAAAGGGGTAGCCTCGCCCGGCGTCCAGGCGTTACGCACCACGGCTTTGCGGAGTTTGTGCAAGCGGTCAGGGTCGTCGTTGCGTGTGACAAGGAGATAAGTCTCCAGGATGTTGGAGTGCTGGTCTTCCTCGCTGGTCCAGGTGCGCACAAAATCCTGCAAGACTTCAAGGGAGCCGGTAAAGACCTGGGTAAGTCCCGTGGTAAACCAGGGCAAGTTGACCTCAGTCAGAAGGGCTGTTTCTACCGCTACGGCAAGCTCAGGTGAGATAGTTGCCTGGGATGGGTGCCAGGGGTCTGTCTTGAAGTTGCGGCCTCGCTCCCAGGGGATGAGGGAATGATAGCTCCAGTCTATCCTGGCGGTGCGCTCCATGTGGGTTTTATAAAGGTCTTGGAGCTTGTTCTCCAAGCGCTGGTCTACGGCTGAAAGTTTCGTCACGTTAGCTTCTCCAGGTTCGATTGATTAGTGATCTGGCGGGTTATTTTAACTATCTGCACTGTTGGGTAGGGTTAGCAGCGAATTCTACTACAATCACCACGTTTAACGCAACATTCAGGCCATCGGTTCGTGTAGGCGGGCAAGGGCGGACACGTGGGTCCGCCCCTACCGATCTTCAGCTTTCTCAATCGGCTACGGAAAGAGGCTATCGACGGGCATCGTCCAACCCGGCACGGCAGGCTCTGCTTCAGCGATCTGACCTCGGCGGTAGACAGTTGGCTCGTCCGGGTTCTCGTTGCGGTAGACGCGCACTACATCGTCGCTGAGCAGGTCTACATCCCATACAATTTGGGTCCCTGCGGCGAAGTAGTCTGTACGCTTGGCAGCTATCTTGACTTCGTTGGCTGGGCCGTAATCGTCTGGGTTTCGGACCTCGACAGCCAAGATGGGAGCGCCCTCCGGGAACTTCATTGACATCATGCCGCCAATATAGAGAGCGACATCGGGGCAGAAGGCTCTGCGGTTCGGCAGGTCAACAACGTAGGCCACAGTGCTGCCAAGAGCATAACCTTTGTTGCCGCGATCAACAAACTCGTGCAGGCTGTACAGGATTTCTCCAATAGCAAGAGCAACAGGCCATGTATGGGACGGCAGGCGCACTATTTTGCCGTTGACAAGTTCTGCCTGACCCTCTATGCCATACAGGTCTTCTATCGGGGCTTCAGTCTTAGTCTTCATGCCTGTCCCCGTTCCTCTAACCTCCGCGCCCTCTGCGTCTCTGCGGTGAGAACGGCTAGATCACATCGCTGAACTGTTGCACCCCGAACACCGTCTTGAGGGTGTCGGTTATCTCGCCCAGGGTAGCGTCGGCGTGGGCGGCTTCGATCAGGGCGGGCATGATATTCTCGCTCGATTGGGCCACCCGAAGGACGTTATCGAGGGCTGCCTGCCACCGCTCAGGGTCGCGGTTGGCGCGCAGTCGGGTCAGACGCTCGCGCTGTGTTTCTTCGCCCGTGGGGTCTATCAAGAGGATAGGGATTTCGATAGGCTCGTTGGTGACATACTTGTTGACGCCGACCATCGTCTTGCGGCCCTCGTCTATCTCGTTCTGATACCAGTATGAGGCGCGGGCTATTTCATTCTGGAAGAAGTTGGCCTTGATAGCCGGGATCACGCCGCCGTACTCCTCGATCCTGTCGAAATAGTCGTATGCCTGGCGCTCCATCTCATTAGTGAGCGACTCGACGAAGTAGGAACCACCGAGAGGGTCTGCGGTATTGGTCACGCCTGATTCCTCGGCTATGACTTGCTGCGTGCGGAGAGCGATGCGTACTGCCTTATCGGAAGGAAGTGCCAGGGCCTCATCCATCGAGTTGGTGTGGAGCGATTGGGTCCCGCCGAGCACGCCTGCTAATGCTTGAATAGCAGTGCGCACTATATTGATCTCCGGCTGTTGCGCTGTGAGCGATACGCCCGCCGTCTGCGTGTGGAAGCGCAGCCAGAGTGAGCGCGGACTCTTTGCCCCGAACCGCTCTTTCAGCTCCCTTGCCCAGATGCGTCGGGCAGCACGGTATTTAGCTATCTCCTCGAAGAAGTCATTGTGCGCGTTGAAGAAGAAGGATAGGCGTGGCGCGAAATCGTCCACGTCCAGCCCACGGTCAACGGCCCACTGCACGTAGGTAAGCCCGTCGGCCAGGGTAAAGGCCAATTCCTGCGCGGCGGTAGAGCCTGCCTCGCGGATGTGATAGCCCGAGATGGAGATAGGGTTCCACTTCGGCATCTCTTTGGTGGCGAACTCGACAGTGTCGATCACGAGGCGCATCGATTGCTCCGGCGGGTAAATGAATGTGTTCTGGGCGATATATTCCTTGAGGATGTCGTTCTGGGTTGTGCCTCCCAGCGCGCTTCGTGGTATGCCCCGCTTCTCGGCTGCCGCGATATAGAACGCCCAGATCACGGCTGCCGGGCCGTTGATGGTCATCGAGGTAGTTACCTGGTCGATAGGGATGCCGTCGAAGAGCATCGACATATCTTCCAGCGACGACACCCCCACTCCCACCTTGCCGAACTCACCGTAAGCGCGTGGGTCGTCCGCGTCGATGCCGTAGAGGGTGGGGAAGTCGAAGGCGGTAGAGAGGCCGGTCTGCCCATGCTCAAGCAGGTAGCGGAAGCGCTGGTTGGTCTCTTCGACCGAGCCGAAGCCTGCAAACATGCGCATCGTCCAGAAGCGCGAGCGGTACATGGTCGGGTGGACACCCCTGGTATATGGGTATTCGCCGGGGAAGCCGAGATCTTCTTCGTAGTTGAAGCCAGGCAAGTCGGCAGGCGTGTAGACACGCTCGATAGGGAGGCCCGACATGGTGGTGAACTTATCGGCTTCTATTCGCTCGGGCAGCCTAACGAGGGACTTCTCAACAGTCTGCGTTTCCCATCGCTTGTGCGCTTCAGCCACCTGCTTCTGCTCTGCTGTTAGCTCAGTTGAGCGCAGTCTGCGCCCGACGCCGTTGCGGTACCGTGCCCGCCCGTTGGTTGACTTGCTCTCTGGCCTCGCCACTGTATCGACCATCTGCTTTCACTCCTTACTACGGAGGGTTGTGTAGGCTTCTAAAGGTCTATTATACACGCTGTAAGGGGTTAGACGGTAGTCAGATAGCTATTTATGTGCCGGGGCCAAAACCGGGTCTGGCGCTGATGATACTTCTGCTGGAAGGTATGTTGCATCCGCTTCCTTCACCTCCCGCTCCAGCAATGTACTGAGATATATCGTACCCGCCAGCAGACCTACCAGTATCGGCTGAAACACCAGCCTGTCTGCCGCTGTTCCCAGGTGCCAGACGATGTCGTGCGGGGTAGTTATGAACGCCACGAGGGTGCCTGCGAGATGTGCGGCGATCAGGAGGAGTAGCGGCAGGGTGATGAGCCAGCGGCGTGGTGCGAATAGAAGAACAGCTAATGAGAGGATGGGCAGCAACGGCCATACAAGGTTCAGCAAGTTCACATCGCTTGCGTAGTAGCCGAGATTCCTTAGTATTGTGCCTATCCTCTCCTGCCAGTTTTGTAAGAGAGCAGATAGGCCAGGCTGTAGGTCGCCGCTGATGCCGTAGATGGTCTTCTCCACTTGCCACGGCACTGCCACCAGCGCCGCCAGAAGTAATCCTTGCCACACCGGCGCAGGTCTGGTGCGCCGCAACGCTATCGCCAGCACCACCAGCAACCCAATCCCCGCAATCGCTACCACCAGCCCCTCGTTCTTGGTGAAGCCTGTCATCCCAAAGAAAAGCGCAGAGAGGCCAAAATTACCTGGGCCTGCGTCAAGCAGCCACCGGTGCAGAAATAGAGCGCCATAAAGGAACAGCACGGCAAGGGGTAATTCCGCATACCCGGCAAGCCCGTCCGCCCCATGGAGCGTCATAGCGGGCATACCGATCAGCACTACGAGGCCAACGAGCCTCGCCGCATGGGAGGCCAGGTCTTTCAGGCCGAAGTAGAGTCCCGCCGCCGCCGCACCCGCCAGCAGTGCCCACCACCCCTTGGCGATTATCTCCTGGTCACCTATCCACTCATAAATTCGGGCCACGGATAAAGGCACAAATAACGGATAGTCAAGATGGGCGTATATCCCGTATTCCGTGTCGCGCAAGAAGCTCAAAGGGATAGTGCCTGACTGGTAAAAGACGCGCGCCTTGAAAATCCAATCGACAAGCGCATCCCAGCCCGTTAGCGGCTGGGCGAGCGTTCTACGCATCAAGGCGGCGGTCCAAAGCACGATGATTGTGCCCGCCATTAGTTCAATGATCAATTTTGCCCGCTCACGACGCTCTGATAGTGCCTGCCGTAGGGGCGGACCCGTGTGTCCGCCCTCTGTAGCGGTGTCGAGACCTGGACGCTCGGTGCGTACCCTCCATGCGGCCACACCCGCCAGCAGCAACCAGGGAGGCGCCAGGGTGAATGTGTTCCAGGGCAACCCAATCTGGGCCAGCAGAAGACGCTCTGCGGCAATGAGGCCGCTGCCCGCCAGCCACGCCGCCGGTATGAATAACCCCAAAGGCATCTTGTGCCAGCGCAGGGCAAAAAGCAGCAGCACACCTGCGGCCATAGCCACCACCTGGGAAGCCAGCAATCCTGCTATCAGCATCAATCCCCCGCTGTCGTTACTTTCATTCTACTTTTCACTTTACGAGATAAAGGCAACCTTCCGCCGAGCAAGTAACTTCGATTACCATCTCTTTGAAAGGGTCAAGGCGGGTTGCGTTCTGCGGGCCGAAGGTGGCAATGCAGCCCCCTTTGTGAGCGTCGAGGTCTGCCAGGCCAAACGGCTCATCGGCTTCGATGGAGACCACTCGCCGTGGGTAGAAATAGTAGTCGCTTAGTTGATTGATCGCACTGCCATTGTTCAAGACGAGAAGAGGCATATTGTGCGGGCAGGTGGTGCGTGCGGTTTGGAGTAGCGCGTGGAAGCTTGAGCGGTTCGGGAGTTCGACGCCTGTGGGGTCCGTGCCGTTAACCAGAGTTGATTGCCGCTGAATGCCCTGTAGCCACGACCCGAATACAAAATTGATAGAAAGAAGGCCCCACACGGCAATCACAGCACCCGCAATAGCGACACGTGCCAGGTAGCTGGGGCTGAGTCGCCTGCGCTCTGCTGTGGGTATGCTGGGGTCACGCCGTGAACTGGTTGGGAAAGGTAGACGGGGAGGCAAAATCGTCTTCAGCACGGAGGAATAAGCCTGAAGGCAATCCGTGTGTCGATGATTATATCACTGCCTGAGCGAGGCCGTCAAACGTGATTAGAGGATGGGATGAATTACGAATTACGAATTACGAATTACGAATTGAGCTAATCTGTAATTCGTAATTCAAAACAATAATAATCTTGGCGGTTACTTGGCGCTCTTGGCGTCTTGGCGGTTCCGTCCTAATTCATTACTTGAGCACCTGTACGTTATGCGCCGTGGTGATCACCTTGCCTCCATAGCCGAATTGTATCCACACGCGGTACATGCCCGCTTGCATGAAAGTATGCGTGAACTGGAGGCTTGGGCCAAAGCGTGCGGGAGGTGTCGGTATCACCATACCGGCCATATTCGTGGAGCTCATGTCATGCGACATCGTACCGCCCGGCATGTCTCCGTGTGTATGTGCGAACTGCTTGGTGTCCTCGCTTATGATCACTACGTGGCACGGCGCGCCCAGGTAAGGCTCCAGGTCTGATACCGGCTGCCCATCTCTGCTAGCTGTGAGAGTAAAGGTAACGGGAGCGCGGCGGCGCACCTTTTGGACATTCGGGGTAAGCACGACGGTTAGCTCACCCACTTCATGAGGAGTGTTCAGGTCTGGTATGAGCGTTGCGGTATTACCCTCTGTGGACGTGCCGGACGTAGCAAGCTCGTTACGCTCGATCTGCATTGTGCCGTCTGCGGTGAAGAACTCATTAAAGAGCAGGTACTTGCCTTCTTCGGGCAGGGTTGTGTCTATCGTGTAGCGTCCTTCCGCCTGGTGTGCCGGGTGGATGTGCGTAAACTGGCTTAGATCGCTGCTCACCACGATAAGGTGCATCGGCTTCTCGTGGGTGATCGCCAGTCTATCTACGGTCACGGGGCTGCCGGCGCTATCCTTGAGCTGGTAGGTGATCAGGACCTGGTTCTGTGGGTCAGGTTTCTCCGGCTGAACAATGACGGTTGAAGTGAGAGGGCCACCATATTTGGTGATGAGCCGCCCGCCCGGCCCGCCCTCTCCGTGCTGGTGGTTATTTGCCACACCTTCCGCAAGCGGATTCACCGAGGGTGTGGGTGGAATGCCTGCCAACGGATTGCCGCAGCCTGTCAGCGTAAAAACCAGGAGAGCTAAGAGTAGGGATCGGAACGCATTCGCAAGAGGAAAAGGTAGCATTGCTCTAGATTGTAACATGAGGCTATGGCGACAGGTAAGGCCGCTACAAAAAAAATCAGGTAAAAGAAAGAGACTCAACAAGGGAGCCTCATAAATAATAATA
>JBBRVL010000034.1:0-17128 GCA_038246925.1 Chloroflexia bacterium | reverse complement strand
TGCGTTCAGAATGACAAATTTAGGTCTATTTGTTATCCCACGATTGGTACTTTCTTGTAGATGGTTCTAGTTGAGACTTTCGGGTAGCTGTTTGGGCCTGGCTAGTTGGGGGGCGGCGTTGAGGGGGTCGGCGTTGAAGAGTAGTTCTTCGAGGGCTTCCTGGGCGGCTTCTCGGAGGGCGGGGTTTTCGCTTTTGAGGACGTGGCCTAGCGCCTGGGACGCGGCTTTGCCTCCTATCTGGCCGAGGGACCAGACAGCCGCAAGGGTGACTTCGATGTCGGTGTCTTCGGTCATGCGGACGAGGTCGACAAGGGCGTCTTCGAGGAGCATTTCACCAGCGGCGCGGGCGGCCTCGTAGCGCATCGGGGCGCTGTCGTTGTGTAGCTCTTCGAGAACGGTTGGCGCCCAACGGTCGTCCATACTGCAGCCCATTGCGAATACGGCGCTCTCGGCGTAGGTGCCTCCTTCGTGGTAGGCTTCGGCGATAAGCTCCTGCACCTCGTGGTCGCCGTGGAAGTAACCGAGGGCTTCTACCGATCTGCGCTTCACGTCGTCATCCTCCATGTCGTCGGTGGCGGATTCGATGAGGGCTGCACGTATGCGGTCGCGTGGGGCGACGGGCTTCTCGCAGTGTGCAAGGTATGTGAAGCGGCCCATCGCCTTTGCAACGGCCTCCCTCACGGCCAGGTCGGGGTCTTGCCTGAGCATCGGGAGGAGCTTATTGAGGAGGAGCTTGCTTTCGTCTTCATAGAGGCCCTCGACGGCTGTTAGACGTACCTGAGGGTCGGGGTCTTCAAGGGCGGTGAGGAAGACGTGGCGGAAGTTCAGGTCGATGTTGTCTTCGGCCAGGATGACGAGGTCGGCCACGATCTTGCGGCGGAGAGTGACAGGGACGGGGGGCCATGCATCGCGGAAGGTGGAGCGGTCGGCGCTTGCCATGTCGGATAGGAAACGCAGGGAGGCGGTCTTGATGTTGGCGCCCTGGGTGGCGTTGGTTAGTTTTTCCTGGAATGTTGCCATTGTTGTATGTCCATTTCTATATTGGTATTAGGCTTTGCATAAAGGATACCATGTTGGTCGAGGTGGGTTCACTTTCTGTTGCCATACTGAATGAAGTGAAGAATCACTACTTGGGAGTCTGTCCCGAGGAGACTGATTCTTCACTTCGTTCAGAATGACAACTCTAACTTTTATTTGTTTCCCATGCTTTATGCTATTTTTGAGATTGGTTTTGATTGGTTGTTAGAATAGCAAACGAGACGTAGGTGCGCGGGGCTATTTTGCAAGCTCCGCATCCTGGCGTCTCGTTTGTCTGTGAGTGGCTTTATTAGGAAGGGCGCTTCGATTGGTCGTAGAAGTAGGCTCCCTCGGTATCCTCATCGGCGTAGAAGAAGGGGTATGCGCCGGAGAGAAGGGTCTTGAGCCAGCTTTTTGAGATGGGACGGTCGATATTGACCAGCGGGTAAATCTCCTCAAAGGCGGCCCAGAGCTTACCGTCGTTTTGCTCGCCGATTATCTCGAAGGCGTTGGCTATGATAACATCGGGCCGTTTGCGCTCTGCCTCTTCGAGGCTCTTGTGGTTGTGCAGCTTGCCGAAGCGGTCCTGGTTGATGAGCATCAAGGGGTCGGTCTCGACAGCGTAGGAGACAGGGCGGAAAACGTAGCGGGAGCGACGCTCGTCGAATTGGAGAAGGTTCTCCTCTTTCTCGTCGGCCCGGTTAAAGTGTATCTCGAAGACATCTTCGCCTCGGTCGGTCGGGACGATGGTGAATTTGGCACCCGGAACCATGTGGGCAGTGAAAAGCTCGGAGAGACCCATGATGAAGCCGCCACGGTTGCCAGTCGGGTAGCGAAGCTCGCCGAGGAGCGCACCATATAGCTGGGGTATCTCGAAGCGCAGGAGGGAAGCGCGCTGGTCTTCAAAGATGGAGCCTGGGAAGATGCGCTTGAAGCGCTGGTCGTAGGGGAGCACGCCGTTTTCGTACTCATAGTAAGTCAGCGAGTAATCGAGAGGGCCGACGGCTGTAGTGTCTTCTTCTTCTTCGATGGAAGCGGTGGCGGGGTCTTCGAGGAAGCGGTAGTCCTGTCCGATTTCGGCGGGCTTGCGGGCGGGCGCGGGGACGGGCGAGGCATTTGCGCTTATCCATAGACGGTCGGTATCGATGCCGACGAACTCGAAGTCTTTCTTTTCCTTGAGCATCCTGTAGTTGGCCGAGAAGCGCACGCGCTCGTAGTCGGGGTGGTCAGTACGGCGGTTGAGCACTTCAGCCATGATGTCGCGGTCTGAGGCGACGCCGCCGGTCTCTGGCTCATCGAGGTATTCCTTGATGCGCCGGTAATCGCCCTTGCTGAAGCGCTCGATGGCCTCCTCGGGGAAGATGTCGGAACCAAAGCGGATGAGGCGCGTATCACTTGCAATTGCCGGCTCTATCAGGGCTGTGAGGGTTTTCTGAACCGCATCGTCCGCGAGGATGTCATCTATTGCCTGGTTCAGGTCTACGGTGATGGGGCCATCGGGCGAAGGAATGTTTACTTCTACGGGACCTGTGACGACCGGGGCCGGGGCAGGTGTGGGAGCAGGCTTCGGCTTGGCAGCGACAACCGGCGCGGGGGTGGGAACAGGAGTAGGTGTGGCAGCCTCAACTACAGGCTGCACGGCGGCAGGCTCTACGCGAGGCGTTTCGACCTCAGATTCAGGCTGCGCGACACGGGACGATGCGGGCGCGGGGGTCAAGGCAGGTGCAGGAGTGCGAGTGACCGGCTGGGCGGGGGCCTCTTCTTCGGTGCGTCTGGTGGTGGGACGCGGTTGTGTATCGGGCTGAGGGGTAACAGTCTCGGCCACGGGGGCAGCCTGCGAGCGAGGCGCGGGCAGTTCGATCTCCTCTTCCTCTTCTTCTTGTTCCATAACAGGAAGCTGCGGAATAAGGTGCTTGGGAATGATGGTTTGGATGTCTAAGCTGCGATTGGAGGGCGGCACGACATAAGTCGGGCGGGTCATCGGCTGCACCGGTATCTCTATGATAGTCTCTATCAACGAGCTTTTCTCTGCTCGGTTGGCGGTGCGAGTAACAAGGGAGGCCGCGTATTCTTTGGCGGCGTCGGCATCGAGGGCTGTGGCCTCGGAGTTCATCCTCTGCTTGAACGTGTGGCTGGTATCGCTCTGAGCCGTCTGGGGAGCACGGCCCGCCTTGGTGGTAATGTACTCGTCTTTGTTGCCGCGAGCAAAAATGGCTTCGTTCTTGTTGAGGACCGCCTTGATTTTGGGCGCGAGCTTGTCGGGGTCGTTCTCGCCGACTTCGGGGTCTTTGGCGAGAGCCTTGACAAGGCCTTCGAGGGTCATTTTGATCGGCGAGCTGGCCGAGAAGAGCATACCTTTGCGCTTCATCGCTTCGAAAGCGCGCGCGGCCAATTTTTGCTGTTCTTTGGTGCCTTCAAACGCTATTTGCGTTTCTATATCCATGCTCCGTTATGCTCCCATTTCGATACTCGACTACGCGAACAAAGTGTGTAAGGGCCGAACGATTGTCTGCTTCGTTTTATCTGCCTTTAGGGGCATTATCCTTGATGCCTCGCTCTTCGCGCAGCATTTCGAGGTAGCGGCGGGTGAGGCTGGCTACCGTTTGAGGGCGGCCACTACGCCGCATCCAATCCACCAGGCGCTCCATGTCACGAGAAGTGAACGATATGTCGTTTGCGGCCAAAGAATGCCTCCATGCGTCAATAATATGCCGATTACCACTTATTTTACTTTATTGTGGCGAGATTGACAAACGGGGGACGAGTGGTGAGTGGTGAGTGGTGAGTGGTGAGGGTTATAGGATGCGCTTGGTATGGGCGAGACGGATTCTTCGCTACGCTCAGAATGACAAGAGTGGCTTTTATCTTGCTCGTTGTACTTAATGATGTTTTGAGATGTGTTCTGGTTATTTGGTTGACGGGGAGGTGGGGTGGTTGGTATTTTATAGGGAGTCGGTTTAAGGTTGGCGTAACTCTAACTGTGCTATGGAAGTTATACTTTTGCACGGTATTCTTTTAATGTGTCCATAGGATATAATATAGGTAATTATGTCTCGAAAGAAAGATAAAGGTTCGACGGTTCCGCACCCTACAAGCGGCAAGAAGGGTAATAAGGGAAATGGCAGCCGGCCTGGTGGAGGGAAGAGCGTGCCCCAGGCAAAGGCTGGAACGCCGGGGGTGGCGCTGTCTGCCGCGCATACGGTGGAATTGCCGGTGGTAGAGAGTGATAACGGCGGTAATGGCCACTCCGTTACTCCTGGGCCTGGTGTTCGACCTGTGAAAGTGCGGGTCGGCAATGTCTATGCGACTGCGGGCCGGAATGGGAACGGGCAGCACGCATCTAATGGCAACGGCACAGGTAATGGCCTGGCTAACGGTAATGGGCATGGGTATGGCTATGGCGGCACTGTCCGAATAAACGCTGATACGGTGGCTGTTGGCGGTACGCCGCAGAGCACGTCACGCCTGCGTGAGGTCGATCTTACCAGCTTGAGGTTGAAGCTGAAGACGGAAGAGTGGGACGCGGTCCATGTGCCTAAGCGCCGAAAGTCGTCGCACAAGCGGCCATTGCCCTATTTCCTGATGCGCCACCGCTCGTTGAGAGGCAATACACGGGTAGGGTACGTCAGGTCGCAGGCATCGGTGAGAAAGTACGGCAGCGGGGGGGTTATGAGCATCGTTGCCCGCTTGATGCTGGTCCTGATTCTGTTGAGCTTCGTAGTTACGGCTTCGGGTATCGGTGCGGCTTTCGCGGTGGCGAATGATTACATCAGCAAGCTGCCTACAGTCGATCCCAGTCAGGAAGGGTACGAGAACCACGGCTTGAACATACAGACTACCAAGATTTACGACCGCAACGGCATCCCGCTGCTCGACCTCGTTGACGAGACGTATGGCATGAGGCAACGCCTCGCCTTGAAAGATATATCACCTCTAGTGATAAGCGCCACCCTAGCTGCTGAGGATGCCAGTTTTTACAACAACCTGGGTGTGGACCCAGTTGGTATTGTACGCGCGATAGGTATTAACCTAAGTGGTGAAGGGCAGTCTGGCGCTTCCACGATCACACAGCAGTTGGTGCGACAGACGGTGCTCGACAAGAGCGAACGTGTCGAAAGATCGTTCGAGCGCAAAATTAAAGAAGCAGTCCTCGCCGTGCAGATGACTCGTACTTTCAGCAAGGATGATATCCTTGAGGAATTCCTCAACCAGAACTATTATGGCCATCGTGCTTACGGAATTGGCGCCGCGTCTCTTACGTACTTCGGAAAGTCGACCAAGGAATTGTCGTTGGCGGAGGCTGCTCTTCTTGCGGGGCTGCCTCAAGCTCCTAGCGAGTACGATCCCATTATACATCCCAGGGAAGCGCGCATCCGGCAGGTTATTGTGCTCGACTTGATGGCAAAACAGGGGATGATAACAGAAGAAGAGGCAACTGCTGCTAAGATAGCCCAGCCAGTGCTTAGGCCATACAAGCCTCCTACTAATTTGGCCCCTCACTTTGTTTATTATGTCAAGGAATATCTGGAGAAAAAGTACGGCGCGGGGGTGAGCGAGGCAGGCTTGAGGGTCTACACTACGCTCGATATAAATGTGCAAAAGGCCGCGGAGCAGGTGGCTAAGGACCGGATCGACGAGTTGCGGAAGCAGAAGGCGACTAATGCCTCTATCGTGATTATGAAGCCTGGGACGGGCGAGATACTGGCTATGGTAGGGTCGGTTGACTACAATGATACCTCTATTGATGGGCAGGTGAACGTGGCAACGAGGGAGAGGCAACCAGGCTCGTCGTTCAAGCCGATAACGTATGCGACCGCATTCAAGAAGGGTTGGACGCCGGGCACGGTGGTGCTCGATACGTGGACGGCGTTTCCGAACCCAGGACAGAAGGCCTACACGCCGAAGAATTATGACGGACGCGACCACGGGTACGTGACGGTGCGAGAGTCGCTTGCCAACTCCTTCAACATACCGGCGGTAAAGGCTATACAGTACGCCGGGGTGCAGGAGACGATTGACACAGCACACGATATGGGTATCAAAGGCCTGAACCGGGGCCTCGCTTGGTATGGGATGTCGCTTACGCTGGGTGGCGGCGAGGTGACTCTGCTCGATATGACAACTGCATACTCGACGTTCGCAAACGGCGGTATCGCGGTAGATGCCAACCCAATCCTGAGAATAGAGCAGCCAGGGGTCGGCACTCTCGAACAGCTTGACCCGGAGGCGAAAAGCAAGGGGAAACACGCCCTCGACCCGCGCATTGCTTATATGATAACCTCGATTCTGTCGGACAATCGTGCGCGCACACCGGCGTTTGGGCCGAACAGCCCTCTCAGGACGAGTTTTCCCTCTGCTGCCAAGACCGGCACGACGGACGACAACCGCGACAGTTGGACGATGGGGTACACGCCCAACCTGGCGGTCGGAGTGTGGGTCGGCAACAGCAATAACGACGAGATGCTGAAAGTTACGGGGGCTATCGGGGCGGCGGTTGTGTGGCACAACGTGATGGAGGCGTTCTACGATAATGAGGAGTTCGTGGATCTGGTTCGGGGTGCTGACGGTAAGGTGAAGGGTGAATTCGTGCAGCCTGGGCAGATGATTACGGCTTCGGCATGTTCAGCGAAGGGCGTGATCAAGGATTTGTTCTTGAAGGAAGCCCAACCGAAGGGCTGCACTACTTACAAGGACCCGAAGGTAAACAAGCAGTTGAGCGCACCGCCGAGCAACAATACTACACGGCCTGCGACACGAGTGCCCGCCAAGCCGCAGGTCCCACCAACGCCTATACCGGGGATTGGGCCTCCTGAGTATCAGCCGTAGTGTAGGGATTAGGGATTAGGGGTTGGGGGTTGGATTGTGAGCATGGGTGCGCGAAGAACGGATTCTTCACTCTCGGAGTTGCCGCTTCGTTCAGAATGACAAGCCGAAGTTTTATCTTGCTCTTCAGACGTGGCGCAATTCTTAGGATAAGTCGAAATAAGTATAAGAAGAGGCTACCCAGGTGGGTAGCCTCCGTTTTTATCGGTCAGGTTTGGGACCCCAGCTGTTAGCTGTTTAGCTTGCCGTGGTCTAGCATCCACTGGACGAAGAGGAGCTTCTTGTGTTCGTTTGTGATATCGCTGTAACGGCCTTTTTCGATCTCTGATTTTACTTTGAGCATGCGAGTTATCTCATCGGGAGTGAAGGGGTTGGTCTCGTCGATCTCGATTGCTCCGGTCTCTATTTGGACGGCTTCCGTGGCCTTCTGGATTTCTTTCTTGGTCTTTTTATCGGCGGTTTCGGCCATGGCTTTTTCCTTTCTAATTCGGCTGGTGCCGTGTTACTCTTGTTGGACCCGGCCGTTGTCTTTCTCTAGTTAAGTATACCAAACTATGATACAGGATGGATTTGCACATTGCTCCCCCTGCGGCATGGTATTTTGGTAGGGGTAAGTATTAGTAAAGTTGTAAGCAAAAGGTGTGCCTGCGTGCAATTTCCTACTAAATATAACGTTATTGGGTGCGGGACGGTTCCCTCCTGCCTGGCAGAGAGATTATAAGAAGGGCAATGCCTGTGATTTAACGCGATCTTAATGTCCTATAGGTTATAATATAATTTGGCTTCCTGACTATGTTGAACATGCCGAGCCTTGCTCTCGGTGTCCCGTACCTGAGGGAAGGAGCCGTATATGGACCTCGATGGAGAATTGGCAGAGTACCTCACGCTGCGAGAGTTGGAGATACTCAGTTTACTGGCGGAAGGGTTAAGTAACCGCGATATTGCTGAGGCTCTTTGCATAAGTGTGAATACGGTAGAGACGCATTTACGGCACATGTACCAGAAGTTGGGTGTCCATAATCGGGGACAGGCAACTATCTGGTACATGAATAATGCGGAGAATAAAGGAACTGAATAGTAGGAAAAGTAAATGCAGCAGAAAGATCACGGTTTTCCGTGATGTGCTGTAGGCCTTTTGTGGCTAGAATATACTCAACCTTTAGGCTCTACTGGGCTATAACTTTGGCTCATATTCCATTGATATAGAATGATATGCATCAATGGAACCGTCATCTAGAAGCACATACACAGAAATTTCTGAAGAAGGGGCAATAGCATGAAGTTACGTCAAAAGGTGCTTGCGTGGACCTCGATATTAGTGATCATGTCAAGTAGCGTTTTAGTGTCGTCTGCATCAGCACAGAGCGAGCCTTCCATAAACTATGATCTGCTGCCTAAGTCAGGGATGTTCGCACCTACATCTGGGTCATTGCTGAAGCCGTTGGCCAATAACGAAGGTTATTGCGCGAGCGATATTCCTCTGAATCCTAATAATCAATATACTGGTTGGCGTGCGGGCTTTTCGGATGTATCGAGGCATGCAGCTTATTGCTTTGCAATACGATACTTGAATCAAAACTGGGCTATCACCGGGTATGCTGATGGCACGTTTAGACCCAACAACGGCGTGACCCGAGGTCAATTCAGCAAAATAGCAGCGGAAACATTCGGGTTTACCTACACCTGCCCATATGGTCCCTGTCCCCAACACTTCAGTGATGTACCTTATGGTTCACCCTTCTATCCCTATGTTGAGGCGGCTTATAATCAAAATTGGCTTTCAGGCTATGGTGATCCTCAATGCGCAAACAGCGGTTATTCCGTTCCTTGTTTTCTACCCAACCAACCAGTTACGCGTGGGCAGATAACGAAGATCAACGCCAATGCCGCTGGCTATACAGATGCTATACCATCAGGCCGACAGACCTTTTCAGACATACCCACTACGGATACCTATTATGTCTTCGTCGAACGACTCCAGATGCATGGTGCCCTTGAGGAAATTCCCCTGGACGATCCTGCAAGGCCAACAACTTGTGGTACGCCAGGCACCCAGCCCTGTTATCATCCGGGCTACAATACTACCCGCAGTGACGCTGCTCAACTGACCTTTCTTGCACGTAATTCTTCTCTTGCGTGGTTTAATCCTGATCCTCTTTACCAACCGCGTGGTCAGGCTTTCCCGCGAAGACTCACCGAAGTCAATGGGGCAGGTGGTCACGATGGAGTGCAAGCATTTGTGAGGACGCCCAGTAGCAATCCTACTGGTGATGGTTTTATTGCAGGCCCTCTGGGTGTCGCGGATGGTACCAACCTACATTTCATCGAGTCAGGTCCCGACAGGCGATGTATTTATGGCTCGGATTCTGGTCCTGGTGACGGTGCTGACTCCATCGATTCTTGCCTCAATCACCCATACGCAAGTTCAGGGACGGTTACAATGTGTTGGGGCGAAGACCCCAATACCCACGTGTGGGTGTGGGACTTTTGTCGGGATCCAGCCTTCATCAACATGAACTTCTACCTAGGCACTAACAGCAGCTACGAATATAGGAGCTATAATGTTGCCGGCACCACCCAATGGAAGGCAGACTATTACGATTAGGACTTTCGCTTGCAGCGCCTAATTTATGCCTAATTGAAGCTTGATTTGAGCGTCACAAGCGAAAGCCCTGACGATAATACTTCGAACGTATGGAGGAACTTGATAACGGTGTATGACATGGGCACACCCGCAATGCGTGAGGTATTTGGTGCTGCTGAGACACGTCATTACAGCTTTACTTCTGGCACCATAAGGATAACCAACGCGCGATCTCATCAACCTGGTGACCCGCCTAACACATGGACCGGGTGGTGCTATGACGCGGGTATCACTCCACTGAAGATGTTTAACAGTTCCTTTAGTGCATGTCCTCCTCAAGGAGTAGAACCTTTCAGCTGGGATGTGCGTTATGATCCACCCCCCACTCCTTAGTCTGAAATCCATAAAGACGATGCTCAGTAGTTATGCTAGCTCTTGCCCGGCACTTTCCAGGGAACTTTTCAGCTGGAACATAGGGTATAATCAATAGGAGGATGACAATGAGTAGAATACGAAACTCAGCAGTCACGCTGATAACTGGAAGTGCGCTGATAGTATCTGTGGCGCTCATTTTATCGGCTGGGGGACTAAATAGTAGTTCATCAGACGCCAACCTACAGACAGTAGGAAGCGTTCCTATGGTTCCCTCACTTACCGCTTCGGTTCCAGTTGTTGGCACTGTGACAGTGATACCGCCGATCACTTCAACCGTGATATTTCAGGGCACGCCCATCACGGTAATCAATAGACGGCCTATTTTAGCCGGTAAGTCTCCCGACGAGATTGCGCAGTATGCAGTCCAGCACTTTGCGCCAAGTTTTCTTGGCCCGCGGGGCACTACGGAAATAGTCCTGGCGCGGCCAATTACCAGGGAAGAGATGCCGGTGCTAGGCTTAGGATGTCTCCCTGAAAATGGCTCAAGCGAGGAGCCCCCCTATGTGTTAGTTATACTTAGGGGGGACTTTACTTTATCCGGAATGCCTGGAGGAAGATCTCGAATTGCTAATACGCCTGGTAGCCGTTATGCAGGGTTCGTCATTGATGTATGGGCCGCCGGCCCTACCGCCATAATTCCATCTGCTAGTGGCGGGGAATTCCGCACACTTCTGAACGACCCTACGCTACCAATTGTAAACAGAAATTTCCCGACTTCGTGCGCCCCACGTGTTGCTGGACCACTACCGCATGGAGCGGTGTTGCCTGGGGTTGTCTTCCCTACGATTCCTCCAGCACCTACTACTGAAGTAATTCCGACTCCTACACTGCCCTTGCCAATAGGGACTGTTTCAGCTCCGACGATTCCCGTTCCCTAAGGCTTGATCCGATTGGTCAACCCTATTTCTTGAGGTTACGGGTAAATCTTGTCCAGCATGCGGGGGTAGGGGATGGCTTCTCGCAGATGAGGGACGCCGCATATCCAGCCGACTACGCGCTCGATGCCCATGCCGAAGCCGGAATGGGGGACGGAGCCGTAGCGGCGCAGGTCGAGGTACCACTCGAAGGCTTCCCTGGGCAGGTCGTGCTCTTTGATGCGCTGCTCCATGAGGGCGAGGTCGTGGATGCGCTGGGAGCCGCCGCATATCTCGCCGTAGCCTTCGGGGGCGATCAGATCGGCGCAGAGGACGACTTCGGGGCGCTGGGGGTCGGGCTGCATGTAGAAGGCTTTGGCGTGGGCCGGGTAGTGGGTGATGAAGAGAGGACGATCGTACTGGGAGGCCAGGACTGTTTCTTCATCGCCGCCGAAGTCGTCGCCCCACTCTACTTCGAGGCCGTTTTTCTTGAGTATATCGAGGGCTTCGTCGTAGGTGATGCGGGGGAAGGGACCAACGACGCTCTCCAGTTTGGAGATGTCGCGCTCCAGCGTCTCAAGGTCGGCTTTGCGCTTTTCGAGGACGGTCTGGACGATATAGGTGATAAAGCCTTCCTCAAGCTCGAGGAGGCCGGGCAGCTCCATCCAGGCGGCTTCGGGTTCGACCATCCAGAACTCCATGAGGTGGCGGCGGGTCTTGCTTTTTTCGGCTCGGAAGGTGGGGCCGAAGCAGTAGACTTTGCCGAACGCCTCGATGTTGGCTTCGTTGTAGAGCTGGCCGCTCTGGGCGAGGTAGGCAGGGGTGCCGAAGTAATCTGTCTCGAAGAGGGTGGAGGTGCCCTCGCAGGCGGCGGGGGTGAGGATAGGGGTGTCTACGAGGACGTAGCCGTTGTTGTCGAGGTAGTCGCGGGCGGCTTTTATCACTTCGGCGCGGATGCGGAGGACGGCGCGCTGTTTGGTGGACCGTATCCATAGGTGGCGGTGCTCCATCAGGAAGCCGACGCCGTGCTCTTTAGGGGCGATGGGGAAGTCGGCGCCTGCTACCTGGAAAATCTGGAGGTCGCTGACCGAGATTTCGTAGCCGCCGGGGGCGCGGTCGTCCTTGCGGACTGTGCCTGTAACGATAATGGACGATTCCTGGGTCAGCTCTTTGAAGCGCTCCCATGTCTCAGGGGAGAGGTCGTCCTGGAAGGCTACGGCCTGGACTGTGCCTGTGCCGTCGCGCAGGACGAGGAACTGGAGCTTTTTCTTGTCGCGATGGTGCATGAGCCAGCCGCGCACTGTGACGGTTTCGCCTTCGTGACTCTTGAGGTCGTCTATGTATACGGGTGGGGCTTGCTGCCCGGCCAGGTCTTCTGTAGATTGCATTTTAGTTGGCTTTCTCCTTGCTGGGTAACTGGTTAATCATAGCACACGGCTAGGGCACTTGCAAAAGAGACCTGTTATGTTGTGAATTGACCCGGACTAGGCGGACACGTGGGTCCGCCCTACGGAGATTGGGGTATGATGGGCAGGGCAGGCACGGGGGCCTGCCCCTACGGGGATGTTGGTTGAAATAAAGAGAGGGGCACAGCATGCTGTGCCCCTCCTCCCATGATCTTTAGAATGGGTTAGGGTGTGTCGCAATTCGGGAAGAAAGTATTAGCTACAATCTTCGAGGACTGTCCTCTCGTCACATCATTGTTGGGCCTGAAGTAAGGGCGGTTCTCAGGTGGGATACATGGCTCATCAGGTCGTCCACACTCGTACCCACCCATCACTCCACGTGATGCCAGGCGTTGGATGAACTCGTAGAAGGTGTGGGTAGAAGGTACGTCCTCAAACGTCTGTCCACTTGGTGTTTCAATGAAGCCTGCTGCATTGGAGACTATCTTTGAGGTCTGGCCACGGGTGGCGTTAGCGAATGGTCGGAAGTACGGCTTACCTGTGGTACAAGGCTCACCTGGACTGCCACAGTTATAGCCTGTCATGTAGCCTCTGGTGGTAAGTCTTTCTATCCACTGATAGAAGGTGTTAGCTGGGGTTACGTCCTCGAAGGTCTGTCCACTCACAGTTTCCGAGAAACCGGCAGAGTTTGATACCATCTTTGCCAACTGCCCACGTGTTACCTGGTTATTCGGGCGGAAAGTGCCGTCCGAGTATCCTGAGACTATTCCTCGGCAGGCAAGGCAGCGTATGTTGGCATAGAAGGTGTTGGTGGAGGGTACATCGCTGAAAGTGAGCGGGCAAGTTGTTGGCACAGGTGTACCAGATACGGAGGTATTGGTGGGAGCGGTTGTGCTTGTAGCTACGCTTGTGCCTGTAGCCACAGTTGTGCCCGATGGAGGTACTGTGTTAGAAGGCGCGACGGTGTTAGTAGGTGGCGCGACGGTACTGGTAGGGGGTATGACAGTGTTAGTGGGAGGCACAACGGTGGGGGTGCAACCACCTATGACGGTGATAGTGCCGGTCATGGTCGGGTGGATCGAGCAGATGTAATTGAAGGTGCCTACCGTGTTGAATGTGTGGCTGAATGACTGGTTCTGGTTGAGGGAGCCGCTGTCCCAGTTGCCTGCGCTGGTGGAAGTGTGCGCCGTGGTGTCGAGGTTGGTCCACTGGACGGTAGAGCCTACGGATACGGTGAGGTTCTGGGGCACGAAGGCAAAGCCCTGGATGTTAACCTGTGCGTTGAACGGCGCGCAGCCGACGGTCGGGGTGGTAGTGCCGCCGCTAGCGGCAACGGTAACGGTGATAGGAGTGAAGAGTGTTTGCACGTTGCCCGCCACGTCAGTTGCGCGTGCCTTCAGGGTGTACGTGCCGTTGCCTGGGATATTCCAGTTGTAGGTCCAGTTGGTTGTGCCTGTGGCGGGCTGCCAGGTGGAGCCGTCGTCGGTGCTGACCTCGACCTGAGTGAGTCCGCTATAGTAATCGTGGGCTGTGCCCTGGATCGTATAGTTGAGGGTCGTAATGATCTGGCCGTTCGTCGGATCGGTGATAGCCGATTCGGGGGCGTATGGGTCGAGCATCGGGTCGTAATCGAGTGCGTCAACTATGAGGCCCATTCCCTGGTAATCGCTACTGTACACACATGTTTCGGCATTGCCGTCTATGGTGCAAGGGAGATAATCGACGCCCCATGTGCCGCCGAAACCTGAGCCTGCGGTTGTGCGCACCTGGTGGGTGGCTCTCTGCGTAATTACAATTGACGGCCCGGAGGTATCGACATCGAAGATGCGAGTGCCCGCCCTGTACCAACCGACGAACAGGATATCATGTCCTGGCGATACATTCTTTATCACCATGTTATGGGCCTGAGATGTCGTGGCCTCACCCTCACCAATTATGCCTCCTACATAGACCGGGTTGGCTACATCTTCGATATTGTAGTATTTGATCTTCTCGGCGTTGGAAGCATTGAGGAACTCGTCCTCGATGAAGACGAAGCGGCCATCAGTGGTTGGCACCACGTGGTGGACCATGAAGTTGGCCGGGCGGATGCTATCGATCGGATTCAGCGGAGTGGGCTGAATGGTAGTTGCCAGCGTCTGCTTGTCGAATATCTGCATTCCACCAAGCCAGTGGGCAACGTAAGCACGATTGCCTACGACATTGGAGTCGTGGATGAAGCTGACACCATCGGGGCGCTCGTAGCGGCCTGTCTGAACAAGTATCGGGTTCGGCTGGCTGAGGTCGGGCAAGGTCATCACGACAATCTTATCACCCGAGCCAGACTCGCCTGACATAGAAAGCCAGGCATAGTCGGCGTTGCCATTGGTGTCCTTAGAGACGACGATCTCATGTACGGTACACCAGTCGGCGCCCTGGGTGCGGGAGTTGAACACCGGGTTGGCCGGGTCGTTCACATTGTAAATAAATAAGCCGCAGCCTGTACCCGATCCACGCATGGTAACGCCTATGTAGTTGTTGCCGTTCTGTGGGAATGCGGCCGCTGCGGTGCTGGCGGTGCCTCCAGCAGGGAAGGTCTGAGTCCGAAGTATGGCAGGATTGTAGGGGTCGTCAACATTCCAGAGGTGGAACATACGCACCGCGAAGCCTGATTGAATAACATAATCGTGTCCATTAGCGCGCCAGACGCCGATGTCACCGTAGCCACTGGAGCACATACCCGGTACGGTTCCTATAGAGAGGGGTGAGAGACCGGAGAAGAGGGGTTCGGGTCTAAAACCGGAACATGGATGGGTAAGATGATTGGGTGAGCCAGGAACCGCCAACTCAGCAGGCTCACCGACATGTATCTTTTGAGCGTCCGGAAAGGCGGGGGCGGGAACCGCGGTTGGTAAGGCTTCTTGCCCAAGCCCGAGGAAAGTGGTCGAATTGGTCGAGAACAGGGTTCCAAGTGTGAGGAATCCCAAAGCTAACACCATTATTAGCGACAGGCGCTTCAGCTTCACGTTTTACTCCTTTGATAGTAAACAGGCCAAGATAAAGTTTTCCGTTGACCTATATTATCGGATATTGAGTGCGCGGAGTCAATAGCAATTAGACCCTGGGGGCGGACAAACATTATTGTAGGGGCAACCCCCCGTGGTTGACCTGCTTCCTTACCCCAATCTTCGCGGCTTACGAACAGGGCAACCACGGGGGGTTGCCCCTACGTTTGCCTGATTTGCATGCCTGTTGTCGCGATCAGGGAGCGTGCCAGGTGAGATGGCCGTGGTATGCGCCTTCGCTGATCCGGGTGGGGTCCCCCGCCGGCTTTCCGGCGGCATCGAGGGTTAGTTTGTAGAGGCCTCTCTCGCCGAGGAAAGCTATGGTCGAGTTGTCGAGCCAGACGGGGAAGGGGCGGTCCTCATCGAGGGAGGTGAGCCTGACGATTTCTCCACCGGAGGCGGGGACCATGAAGAGGTCCCAGGGGAGGTCGTGGGCGTAGGCTGTTTCAGGCGCGAAGAGGAGCCAGCCGAAGAAGTCTATGCGTCCTTCTCCCGAAGAGCCGTTGGGGGCGGAGAAGACGACCCATTTGCGGTCGGGGGAGGCTGCGGGGGAGTTCATTTGAGGAAAGGAATTCGGCTTTACCAGCACAAGCGGGGTCGATTTGCCGTCGCCTGAGACGAGCTGCTGGCCGGGGGTGTCGCCGGGGTTGGCAGGCTCTACATCCTGGAAGAAGAGCATCTTCCCGTCGGGAGAGATATTGGAGGGGGTCTGGGCGCCGAGGGCGACCTGGGAGCGCGCGCCTGTGGCGAGGTCTACAGAGTCGATTCTCCTGTATTTGTCGGTGTCAGCTTTAGTGGCGCCCCCTGGCAGAGGCTCGTTCGACATACGGTCTACCGAGAAATAAATTGTCCGGCCGTCGGGGGACCAGGCAGGCTCGATGAGGGTCTCGTCGGGGCCGGGGGCGACCAACTGCTTGAGGCCTGTGCCGTCCGAGTTGATGGACCAGATGCCAGTGCGGGGAAGGGCGTCAGGCTCGGATTTGGGTAGGTATGTGAAGGCTATTGATTTGCCGTCGGGAGACCAGGCGGGGTTGGCGCCAGATTCGTCAGGCTGGGCGAAGAAAGTGAGCCTGCGCTGCCGGACGGCATCGGTGGATGTTAGCCAGAGGTCGCCTTCGCGGTTTAAGACAAAGCCGCTATCGAGTTGTGCGCCAGAGTCGGGCTTGACCTGTATGCGCGCCTGGGCGAGGTCGATGGTCTCTGGTTCGGCCTGGTTGGACGACCTTTGTACCTGGAGTCGAGCATGGTATGTGCCGGGTGTGGTGGGCAGAGAGCCTCTATGTTCCCACAGGTCTAGCTCCAAACCGGGCTTCAAAGGGAGGGTAGATTGCTGGGATGGGCCGTACTTCGCAGGTTGGCCGCTTTCGTCAATGAGCTGAAGGCCGAGGGTGAGGATATATCCCTGCGATTGGTCCGCATCCGGTAGGCGGACGATGACTCTGAGGGGGCTATTGGCATCACCCTCTTTTATCTCGGCACCAGCGAGGGTGGTATACCAGGCAGCGACACGCTTGCCGCCTCCCTGCTGAGTGAAAAACAAGGCAGCCACGGCGATAGCAACGAAGGCCAGGGCAGCGCCTGCGAGCAGCAAGACTGTTCGCGAGCCGGATGTGGAAGCGGTGGAAGCGAGAGGTTTGGCTCCCGTTTTGGCCATGATTAGGGTTCCTTCCGAGGGGTTGGTTGTTGTGATTATGCGATGTTTTTGTCCGGCCTCGATGAGGAGGCTACTATATCATTATAACCAAAAGTGAGATTTAGGATGTTGGTGTTGGCATTCGGACACGTGCGCCCGTACGGATTCTTCGCTGCGTTCAGAATGACAAAGTATAGTAGGTTCGCTTCGTCTGTCAGATATTTTTAAGATCGTTTCTAGTTATTAGATGATCTCCAGGTCTCTCGTAGGGGCGAACCTTGTGTTCGCCTTTGCATGATCCTGAATCCGAGCAGGGCGAACACAAGGTTCGC
>JBBRVL010000033.1:0-17417 GCA_038246925.1 Chloroflexia bacterium | reverse complement strand
TACGCTGGATAAGCGCAACCGCACAACAGGAAACGCGGAGCCTGCGGATCGAGGTCGCATTCTCGAAACTCAAGTCCGGAATGCGAAGACCGTGTTGTTTCAACCGTAGCATGTGTACCGAACCCTATGTATCGAAGAACGGGAGGCTCCTTGAGCCGGCGGAAACGACGGCAGCAAAAGCAAAAATGATTGAAGCCAAATGAACGATAAAGTAAATTCACAATCAAGATCAATAATTCTCGATGCGGTCTTATGAACAGCAAGGTAATCGTAGGCATGACGCTATCGCTTGACGGTTTCGTGAACGACCGCAACGGCGATGTTGGCAGCCTCTACGCCGATTACGCGGAGATGCGGGAAACGCCGTCGCTATTGGAAGCGATACGCGACACGGGCGCGGTCGTGATGGGTAGGCGCGCCTATGAGATGGGAAATGGCGATTACACCGGCTATGAGTTCCAGGTTCCGATCTTCGTAATCACGCACGATCCGCCGGAGAGCGCGGCGAAGGGTGAGAATGATAAGCTGCGATTCAACTTTGTCACCGAGGGCGTCGAGAGCGCCATCCAGCAGGCACGAGAGGCCGCGGACGGCAAGGATGTGGTGGTAGTCGGCGGGCCGGGCGTCGCGCAACAGCTACTGAAGGCGCGGCTGGTGGACGAGTTGCATATCGACATCGTGCCGCTGCTGCTAGGCCAGGGCTTGCGGCTGTTTGAGAATCTAGAAGAACTAGAGATCAAGCTGGAAAAGACCATGCTTAGTGAAGCGCTAGCCAGGACGCAACTGCGCTTCCGCGTGATCAAGTAGAACGGGCGTTGGCAGTGCTGCTGATGGCCGGGGTCACATGGCGAAGTGGCGTCGTACAGCCCTGAGTGAAGTTGAAGCCTAGAAGTGGTACCGTTTCAACTCAACTTGCTTCTCTATCAAGTCACAGTCGCCACAGTCCGCGCAGTAGCCCCACCACACTTAACAATCACAGGCCAGCTTCCCGGTGCCGTGTTTCAGGCAGACTTTCGTTTAGACGCCTGACGGGCAATCCTGATTAGCTCACGCAATGCACTATTTACCGAAGTGGAATCGGGGAAGCTTTCGGCGACGTCAGGGTCCAGGGCAACCAGGTTTGTACCCTCAGCATACCTATCGGCATACTTCCCCCGGACGCCTTTGCTGAAGTCGTATTCTTCCTGTAACTCGAAGGTTTTATTGTCCTTGCTCATAGCCAAGCCTCTCGCGGATGCGGAGCTTTCACGCCAGCGGCGCCCAAGCACAAACCAATAAATGTAGAAAGCTTTAGACGCTTGTTACAGGCTCGTAATGAAGGACTATCATCTGGTCGGCACGCAAAGCGACCATGGCATAGGTGCGCCCCTCGTCGTCGCTGAACTCTACCTCGAACACGCCAGGGGCCAGCGCCTCGACCACAGTGCCGACCTGCCCGCGCAGCAGCCCGCTCGCTTGCACGTCTTCGGTGAGCGCAATCACGTCTAAAAGCTTGATCTCGTTGCCTTTGCCGTTCTTCATGGCCCTATGCTCCGCTCTATCTAATGTAACAACTTGTCAGCCTGGGGAAGTCCTCGTTATCAAGCACAATCCACGTCGTGCGAACTACTGCCTGTTTTGTTCGCCATTCCATATGAAAGTCTAACACATATCTCTGCCCGTAGCCATTGTGCGTGGTAGGGGTAGCATCATAAGTGATGGCGGCGGCTAGAAGTTCGTCCCTCAGTCCCTCGGCATCCTCAGTTGTGATGCCCAGCGCAGCAGCAAATACTCTGGCCTTGTGGCGACCACGTGGGTGCTGCGGGTCGAGAACATAATCTCTCAGTTTCTCCATGTCAACTACCGCGCTCTCAGTGTTTGGCAACCTCAACTCGCCCACCCTCCCACAATATCTACCTCGCCACAGTCACCACGCTCCAAGCAGTAGCCTCTGAGCTTTGCAAGTACCTTAAACTGCCGCTATCAGGTAGAATGATAACCTAACGACCCAAACGTCCACAGCGAGCCGCCCTTGAGGAACTTTACTACATTAGCAGGAGGAACAACATGAGCGTCGTCAAAGTAATCGAGCTGATCGCCGAATCAGACCAGAGCTGGGAAGCAGCCGCCCAGGCCGCAGTTACACATGCGGGCAAGACCATACGCAACATCAAGAGCGTGTACGTTCAGGACTTCCAGGCCAAAGTCAACAGCAACAAAATCACCCAGTATAGGGTAACCGTCAAAATCACCTTCGTAATCGACGACAAAGGCTAAGACTAGCAACGCTGCCGCCGGACACGTTGTGCCACCGGTGCGCCCCTGTTACCCCAGCCCCACCGCAAGTAACAATCACAGGCCAGCTTCCAGGCGTCGTGTTGGTGCCGACCTTCCACGACCAAGACATTTATAGTGCTATGCATATTCTATTACGATGACGCCCTATCTGTATCGGTAGAAAGTACTGCACGGCCATATTGAAGCGTCATTAGGCACGAAACGATTTCATTGGTCTTATGAGATTTAGAAAGTAAATGCCAGTTGCCCTGGATTACATCGGCTAAGCCTCGAGCAAGCAACTTCTTGTCAATTGAACGTCCTAGCTTACGTTCTATGTCCTTGACAATTGGGCCTGAGGCTTCCTTAGACATGAGCTTGACAAGCCATTCTTCTTCAATTTCATAACCGCATATTTCCAATGCCTTGTGGAGAATTGCTGACGGGAAGGCACCTTCAAAGTCTTTATTAAAACGAAATGTCATGCCAGCATTTACGAGCCCATCACTTATGAGACCGTCCAATGGACTGGTTGCACTACGGTCCATATCGCCTTGAATGGCGACTAAGTATCCTCTCTCCTGCAACCTTCTGATATATACCTTGTTGTTCTTTGAATTCGCTTTGCCTTCATAGGGTTGCACTTTAGCGATATCAGACGACAGAAATTGAAGCTGAATTAGTCTACTGAAGAACTCAACCTCGGACGGACCTTCGACTAAAATCCAGGTTTCTTCGGAGTAAAAGTCCCACAGATCTTGAAACTCTGCGGCAAAACTATCAAGCGAACCACGAAAACGAGGGAAATATCCGAAAGTTCGACGACCGAGATCAGTGCCAGCCCAATTTAGGTGATCACGATCGATTAGATTGCCTATCATAACCTCAACGTGGTACACAAAGTCGATAAAGTGATATAAGCCTCTGAAGAACCGTTCGAGCTTGTCGCTTTCATATGCTAAGAGTTTCTCCCATGACACTAATAGGAAATTGCCCAGGGCCTCTACAGCAACGCCACATCTAATCTCTAATGCCTTCTCAGGGTATCTAGGATTTCGCTGAACGTATTTACAATAGGAGAACCGTCCACAATGGTGGCACTCAAGGAATGGTATCCATTGATTACTGAGTACTTCAACCAGAGTATTGCGATGGTAATCTCCATCTGGTATTATCCAATACTCTTGCTGACCAAAGTAACCTTTACGGGGAGCGGTCATACCGACCAATTTCAGAGGCTGATTGTTGTCCTCGATCATAAAGCGGCCTTTGCGTTAGAGATTAATAAGAGACTGGCAGACACTCTCGCCTGTCAGTCGTAGATTTCATTTGACCATTCTTGACTTCAGGGTGCGATAACAAGTCTGCCACATTCGGGTCTTACGTCAGAAAGGAATATCGTCCGGATCCAGGTCGGAGTTAGCTGCAATAGCCTCTTTAGCCTCTTCTATGGCCCGTAGTACCCAACCGCGTTGCGCTCCATAACGCTCCACAAGATCGAACAGGATTTTATCATCATCTATATTTGCCTCTACAGCACTCTTGACCAACCCTTCTGCCACTCCACGGCTTATGGAAGGTATCCTCTTTATACTGACTCCATTACCCGAAGGCTCTCGAGTGCCTGGCCCCAGTGCTGCGCGTTCTAAAAAGTGCAAGGATCTCCTAAAGTCGGCACGCAGTTCCGCTATTTCGGCTCGGACAAGCTGAAGAGTGGGATCAATATCGCCTTCTTTGACCTCCGGCACGGTTGCAGGTTTTGTGAGCGACAGCAACTTGATAATGGAATTGACACCCTCGCCCTTTTGGGATGACTTGTAGGTCTCTTTAATGAATTCTGCGATATTTTCCTGATCCTCTAGCACTTCATGGTAAAGGCGCTCCCGACGGTAGTCGACATGCTTCAGTGGTGCTATATCGAAAATCTGGGGAGTCTTCTCTTCACGTACCAGTGCTACCGGATAATCAAACGCTTGCCTTAGACCTAATTCGAAGAGAACATTTGGATTTCTACTGCTTAGGTCACACAGCACCATCGGTGCTTCGACTATCTGACGCAGTATTGCTTCATGAATTAAGTTCGTACGGTGCCCCAATTCAGGATGTATTGCTCGAAACCCGGCTTTTTCACAGGCAGGCACGAAGATGTCGTCGAAGACTCGCCTGAAGTGACCAGCAGGATAGCCATGGCCCTCCGGCTCGGTCATGGGCATGATCACAAAACACTCAATCTTTTCTGCGGAACCTGATTGTGTGCTCTTCCTGGGGGCCATAGCAGTTCCTTCCTGTAGAAATTACACATACCGAATCAGTAAGAGTGAAGGGGCCGAAATTGAATTGCGATTTCGGCCCCTTCTTCAGGCACTAGCTACAACCGCTAGTCGTCCCGCAAGTATCACACTTCATACACGTCCCATTCCGCACCAGGGTGAACTGCCCGCACTCCCGGCAGCTTTCCCCCTCGTAACCCTTCAGGCGGGCCTCGACCATCTGCTCCTGCTTGGACTGCTCAGGCTTCACCATCACAGCCGTCTGCGCGATAGCCGTCGCCTGGGCCTCGGTAACAGCCTTCGCGTCGGTGTGCCCGTTGGTGTGCTTGTGCGCCTCGCTACTGCCATTCCCATTCCCGTTCGAGTGCCCGTTGCCATTGGTGTGACCGTTGGCGGGCGACTGCAGGTGCGGCGAGAGGTTGGTCGCCACCGCCGGGCCTATATTGAGCGCGGGCCTTTTGGTGTCGGGCGCTTCAAGCCCCTCCAGGTTCTGCGTCGAGTCGTTCCTGCTCGCCTCATGCCCCTCCGGCAGGTGCGCCAGATCGAGCCGGTCGAGGTAGCAGATAGCCAGTTCGCGGAAGATGTAGTCGATCACCGATGTCACCATCTTGATGTGGTCGTTGCCGATCACCCGCCCTGAGGGCTCGAACCGCGTGTAGATGAACGCATCCACATACTCATCGAGCGGCACACCGTACTGCAAACCGAGCGACACCGCGATGGCGAAGCAGTTCATCACGCTCCGGAAGGCCGCGCCCTCTTTGTGCATGTCGATGAAGATCTCGCCCAGCTTGCCGTCCTCGTACTCGCCCGTCCTCACATACAGGTTGTGACCCTGGATCGTCGCCTTCTGGGTGTAGCCCGCACGCCGGTTGGGCAGCTTCTGCCGCCTCACCTCGCGCTGCATCGCGTCCGCCCCCATCGCCGATAACTGCATCACCCTCTGCGTGATAGGTATGCCCGAACCTTCCTCTTCCTCTACTTCATCTTCCTCGAACCCCAGGCTGTTGAGAGGCTGGCTCAATTTCGAGCCGTCGCGGTAGATAGCCACCGCCTTCAGCATCAGCCGCCACGACTTCATGTAAACGTCCTCGACGTCGCCTATCGTGGTGTCGGCGGGCATGTTGATCGTCTTCGAGATAGCCCCCGAGATGAAAGGCTGGGCCGCCGCCATCATGTGCAGGTGCGACGCCGGGCTGAGGTATCTCGTCCCCCTCCTGCCGCACCTATTCGCACAGTCGAACACAGGCAAATGCTCGTCCTTCAACAGCGGGGACCCTTCCACCGTCATCGTACCGCAGACGTAATCGTTGGCGATACGGATGTCACCCTGCGAGAAGCCAAGTTGAGGCAGTATCCCCTCCCTGCTGCTCATCTGCTCTTCGGTCAACCCAAGCTGCTCGCGGCAGAACTCGTCGCCCAGCACGAACGGGCTGAACGCGAACCCCAGCTCAAACGCGCTCGGTAACGCCGCCTCTATCCTCTCCAGCGCCGCATCGTCGAACCCGACCTCCCTCAGCGCCTCGTGGTCGATAGCAGGCGACCCCTTGAGCGTCCCATGCCCCACCACGTAGTTGATGATATTCTCTATCTCCTCCGGGCTATACCCGAGGTGAGCAAGCGCGGGCGGCACCGACTGGTTGATAATCTTGAAGTAGCCCCCACCCGCCAGCTTCTTGAACTTCACAAGCGCGAAGTCAGGCTCAATGCCTGTAGTGTCGCAGTCCATAACAAGCCCGATGGTGCCAGTCGGAGCGATCACCGTGACCTGCGCATTGCGGTAGCCCCACTGCTCGCCCTTCGTCAGAGCGTCGTCCCAGGCCTCTTTAGCAGCCGCGTGGAGGGTGCCGGGGCAGGTCGCAGGGGAGATACCCGCGGGCTTGACCGTTAGCCCTTCATAATCGCCGTCAGGTGCATTGTAGGCAGCCCTGCGGTGGTTGCGGACCACGCGCAGCATGGGTTCCGCGTTCGCCTCGTACCGCTTGAACGCGCCCAGTTCCGACGCCATCTCAGCCGAGGTAGCATACGCCACTCCCGTCATGATAGCCGTGATTGCCCCCGCCAGCGCATAAGCCCTCGGAGAGTCGTAAGGTATGCCCAATCGCATCAAGAGCGCGCCCAGGTTGGCGTAACCCAGCCCCAGCGTCCTGTAGAGGTAAGAGCGCATCGCGATCTCCTCGCTGGGATACTGCGCCATCGCCACGCTTATCTCCAGCGTCATCGTCCACAGTCGCGCCGCGTGCTTGTAGTCCTCAATATTCAGCACCGCATCGGGGTCGTCCCCCATGAAGTGCATCAGGTTGAACGACGCGAGGTTGCACGCCGTATCATCAAGGAACATATATTCAGAGCACGGGTTAGAGCCGTTGATGCGACCATCGTTCGGGCAGGTGTGCCACTCGTTGATAGTCGTGTCGAACTGCACGCCCGGGTCGGCACTCGCCCATGCTGCCTTGCCTATCTTGCTCCACAGCTCTCTCGCGGGCAGCGTCTTGCTCGGCTTGCGGTCCACCCGCCTGATGAGGTCCCAGTCGCCACCTTTCTGCACAGCCTCGACAAAGCCGTTCGACATTCGGATAGAGTTGTTGGCGTTCTGCCCCGACACCGTCAGGTAGGCCTCACCCTCCCAGTCGGTATCATAGGTAGGGAAGTCAAACGACTTCTCCCCCTGCTCGGCCAGCCCAAGCGCCCGAACGATCAGGCCTTCCGGCACCGCCGCATTACGTGCTTCCTTGATCGCCTTCTTCAATGCCTTTTGCAAAGTTGGCTTATCGGCTTCTGAGCCATCGTTGCTCACATGCCACGCCTGCATAACCAGGTTCAGGTGCTTACGACAGATGATAGAACCCGCCACCAGCGCCGCTACCTTCTGCTCCTCGACTACTTTCCAGTCGATGAACTTCTCGATGTCGGGGTGATCGATGTCCACAATCACCATCTTGGCGGCCCGCCGGGTCGTCCCACCTGACTTGATAGCCCCCGCTGCCCTGTCCCCAATCTTCAGGAAAGAGATCAGCCCGCTCGACTTCCCACCGCCCGACAAGCTCTCGTTCTCGCCCCGCAGCGCGGAGAAGTTCGAGCCTGTACCCGAGCCGTACTTGAAGATGCGGGCCTCTCGCGTCCACAGGTCCATGATCCCGCCCTCGTTTACCAGGTCGTCGTCCACAGACTGGATGAAGCAGGCGTGGGGCTGAGGTCGCTCGTAAGCGCTCGTAGACTTCTTCAGTTCCCCATCTGCATCGTCTACGTAATGGTGCCCCTGCGCCGGTCCTGTGATGCCATAGGCCCAGTGCAGGCCCGTATTGAACCACTGAGGCGAGTTGGGCGCTGCCCTCTGCGTCGCCAGCATGAAGACCATCTCGTTATAGTAGGCGCGCGCATCCTCTTCCTTCGTGAAATAGCCGCCCTTCCACCCCCAGTAGGCCCAGCACCCCGCCAGCCGGTGGAATACCTGCTTCGAGTCTGTCTCGCCTACATATCTCTCTTCCTCAGGCAGTTTGCTGAGCGCTTTCTCGTCCGGCACGTTGCGCCACAGCCACTGCGGCACGCCCTCCTCCGGCACCGGCTTCAGCTTCGCGGCCACTCCCGCCCGTCGAAAGTATTTCTGAGCCAGGATGTCGAGCGCCACCTGCGACCACCCCTCCGGCACCATCACGTTCTCCGCCTTGAAGACGACCGTGCCGTCCGTGTTGCTGATCTTCGATGTGCGAGGTACGAAATTTATCGAGGAATATGGATCTGACGCCTTTGTGAAATGATGCTTGATCTGCATCGTAATGCTCCTTGTCAGGCTCTTCTCCGAGCCTACGCTGTGGGTTCCCTCTCTAGGCTTGTGCGCTTCCCTTCTCCTGGGGCGGGTCGGGCAGTTCTACCAGGTCGAGAGCAGCCTGCTCTCCCTGTAGACCCTCCATCTCTTCCATCATCTCGTCCAGGTCGGCGAAGTTGCGGTAGACCGAGGCGAACCTTATATATGCCACCTCGTCCAACTCCCGCAATTTCTGCATGACCAGCTCGCCGATCGTCTCCGACGGCACTTCGGACTGCCCCAGGTTGAAAAGACGCGCCTCTATGTCGTTGACCGCTTCCTCGAGCTGGTCGGCCGGCACCGGGCGCTTCGTACAGGCTATCGCGATGCTCTTAAAGAGCTTCTCGCGCCTGTACTCGTCGCGTGTATTGTCCTTCTTCACCACGGTCAGCCCGATACGCTCGATCCTCTCATAGGTAGTGAATCGACGCTGGCAGTTCTTGCACCGCCTCCGCCGCTTCACAGAGTTGCCGTCCGCGCTGAGGCGGCTGTCGGTGACCTGCGTGTCTTCCTTGTGGCAATAAGGACAATTCATTTAGTTCCTTCTACTCCTGGGTGTAGTTTATACCATATGTTGTATAGAGCAAGGTTAGTACCCAAGATATAGTGTAGGGCCATATTATAGCAGGCAAGTTGTGATGTCAAGTAGGTTTTGCACAACATTTAGTTGAGATCCAAATCCAGTGGACACTTTTCCACAATATATTGTATGTGATGCCAGTACTATTATACAGCACATATGTTCCTTTTTCAATCCTTTTTTGGTCTTTCGGGCTACGAATTTGGCCCTCCACAAATATTCGGGACTTCTTTTAGCCCCCGCCTTCTTATTATAGTGCTCCAGCCCGCCTCTCTCAGTATTAGCCATCCCTAACAGACCCGCCAGGGCAAACAGCAAGAAAGAAGCATCGAGAGTGTCAGATACTCTCGATGCTTCTTTACGTTAATAGACTCACTACCTCTGCTATAATCTAGGAACGTCAAAGCGCGCTACGAAAAAGAGGATGCTTTGTGATCAGGAACATAGAACGACTGCCACAGCGTATATACCTCTTTGCGGCATTACTCCTAATAGCAGCCTGCCTGCTAATGAGCCTCTTGCCAAGAGCAGCAAGCGACCCCATACAGAGCGCGAAGAGCGTGCTACAGGCGATCCCCCTCTACCCAGGCGCAACACGGGTCTTCCGTGAAGATACGGACACACCTCGCGGAACGATCGACCATCAATACACCAACTGCACTATCGAGTGTGCTCGCGTAACGTATGAGGCACACAACAGGCCCGAGATGGTCATACGTTTTTATGAGAGCCACGCAAGCAAAAATAGGTGGCGATCAGACCCGTCTCCACCAGGGGGTCGATCTTACTACTTTGGGCCACATGAACTGGTGCGATGGCACCTCTTCGAGCAGGATTGGCCATTATTCCATCCGCAATATGAAATGCGCCGGGACTACATAATCGACGTGCGTACAGAGGAGAAGGCTCGGGGCATATCCAACGTCGAGCTGATTGTTCGCCGGCTGGCACCAATGCCCAGCGATACGCCTATTCCCACGCTCGTTCCGCCTCCGCCCACCGCGCCCATACCAATCGTGCCCGGGAGTGTGAGAACGCAAGAGCCAAACATACCAATTTCCTTACCTACTGTGCGCTGACCGTCCCTAACTTCTAGCAGAGGAAGCCGAACCTCGTATTCGCTCCGATAGCGCCCATGCGCCGCCCGCTACCAACGAATGCCCTCCAAGCATTATCGGGATGCGAGCTGATGCGACAGCCTGCGTGAATTCGCGCACCCACGGCTCACCGATCTCCTCCCACTGCAGAGCATCCGAGGCGAACCTGTCGGCGGACGATACACGCAAACTCCTGTGGGCGAAAAGCACGCGACTATCTATGAGCGTGGCATCGCACGTGCGTTCCAACGCTTCTACCAGGCCTTGCGTACCTGCTAACTCAGCGTACAGCCCTAGTATCGAGACCGCTTCCCGTCTCTCTTCGCGTCCGCTGGCGCGCATCCCCCGCTCCTCCGAGATAACACGTGTCTGGCACGGCAGGTTCGTCTCCAGCCTGCGCCACACCTGACTGCTGACGCGACCCGCGAAAAGCACCTGGGCGCGCAGGGTTGCCATTTTCTCATAGACTAGCTCGGTTGCCCGGGCAAGGCGCGGTGCAATCTCACTTATGCCTCCCAACGCCCTGTCTATTTCATTGCCCAGAACGCCGGACAGTGGTTCCGATCTGCTCGCCCACCATAGGGTAGCAATATCGCTTGGGGTGTCAATATCGAACTGGCTGGCAAGGGTCCGGGGCATCGGGGCGAACGGCAGTCCTGCCTTGAAATGGAGCCGCCATGCCAGGTCGTTGTCTGTGACAGGAAGCACAATCCGCCCGAGGGCAGACGCCGGGTAGAACGCCACGACATCGGCTGAGAAGAGATTATTAGCTGTGACGCAATGCCCTTCACCACCAACAGCAATCGCCAGGTCTGTTAGAAGTGCCGGTGTCGCCAGGGGCATCGATGCCCCGCCAACGTATATCACCCGCTCCAGGCCAAAACGCACGCACAAATCGTGCAAGCTTTGCCCAAAGTGAAAGCTGCTTGACCGAGTCACTTCTGCTACCAGCGGCAAATTACCTTCCCGCATGCCCGGTAAAGCAGTTGATGCAGTCGCAAGCCCATCATATTCCGTTAAAAGGATTGCGCGCTCGAAAGCCCCGCTTTCTGCTGCCTTAGTAAGTAGGTCAAGCGTCGCGGCACACTGTACGTCTATGACGAGGCGCTCTAACGGCGAATTGGAATCGAACGCCCCACCCTGAAATACGACCAGGGTGGGGCGGGCGCGTTCTGCCATCGCTATTATACTTCGCTCTAGGAAAAATCGGGCTGGATCAGGCCGTAATTGCCGTCGTTACGCTTATACAGAACGTTCACGCGCTTCTCCGTGGCGTTCCAGAAGACAAAGAAGCTGTGCCCTAGAAGCTCCATTTGCTCGATTGCGTCCTCAGGGAACATCGGGGCAAAGCTAAAAGTCTTGACGCGCACTATAGTCCCGGCAGACTGCTCATTCCCCTCTGAACTCGCCTCAGCCCCCTCCATAGCTGGTGTCGCCTGATCAGCCTGGGCCTTACCGAGGCCCGCCGAACCGCGCCTCTTGCGCTCATGCCGCGTCTTGTATCGCTCTATCTGGCGAGAGAGGTGATCGACCGCTTGATCAATGGCAGTGAGCACTTCGGCGTTCTCGACTTCCGAGCGGATTAGATGGCTGTTACCTGTATTGATCGTCAACTGGGCGCGGTACTGCAACCTCTGCGGGTTCAAATGCGTTGGATGCTGGGTTAGCACAACTTCCGCAGACTGCGCGTTTTCGAGAGGTCGAACCAATCGGGTGAGCCTGCTGCGTATATGCTCTTCAATGTCGGCGCTTAGCTTGAAGTTCTTCGGCCTCAAGTTTACTTCCAAATCTCTCATCCCCCTTATAGAACCAGATAAAGCTAAATGAGTGAAGACCCGGAGCCGGGCGCGGTTGCCGCAACACGGTTCTGGGTCCTCACTGCTACACGCTCCTTGGTGCGCGTGGAGGGAATCGAACCCCCGACGCAAGGCTTAGGACGCCCTCGCTCTATCCCCTGAGCTACACGCGCATAATCCTGAAGAGATATTATACTTTACAGGTATCGCCGATTGCAAGCAGATTCTCCCGCGTCGCCAGGTTATACTCGCCTCCCGAAGCCAGTACATCGACGCGTAGAGACCCCACCGAAATCGCCTGACCTGAGTGCGCATCACGCGCCGAGTTTACGCTAGCGCCGGATGCGTCCACGAAATAAACTACCCCACTCCCAGCTACAGTGGCGTGGCCCCCGGCTGACACAAGCAGGCATGTGTTCTCGTCTATGCCTACTCCCAGCGCTTCAGGGTGTTCGGCCACGGCAGCAGTGAGCCTGGGGAATCTGCCGCGCGCACCAAAGTGGGTATCAATGATGAGGTTCTCGCCCGCCCACGCCAGGCCGTTCGATATCTGCACCATGCCCATCCTTAGCTCGCCACTGCCGCCGCCCGCAACAACCATCGGCCTCCCCATCGCCGTAGCCCCAGCGCTCGTACCCGCGACAACGGAACCACGGTCATAAGCCTGCATGATCGCCTGCTCGCAGGGTGTGCGGTCGAGCACCTGCGTGAGCGCATACTGGTCTCCGCCCGTTATGAAAATGCCGGCCGCATTCTCAAGGATGCGCTTGTTTTGAGGGTCTTGCGCTTCATCCCGGTTTCGGATGAAGGGAGCATGCAGCCTCTTAGCGTCATAGCCCAGGCGCGAGAAGATGCGAACGTACTCGGTGGTCAGTATCTCAGGGTGGCGCGTTGCGGTGCCCAGTATCACGACATCACGCTGGTCGCTGTGTGATACGGCCCGCTCAACCAGTCCCAGAAAGAGACGGGCGATGAGCGCATCGGGGTCCAGCCGGTCAGCGCTACCGATAATCATCAGGTAGCCTGGCGTCACCCAGGGTGCTTTCAGTATTGCTTCAAAGGGGGTTAACCTGCTTAAGTCGTTCGGATGGCTAGGCAAAGCAGGCCACCTGGAAGACTTTCCCGACCGAACCCCTGTTATTCCGTGAGAAAATCGCCATATTCTAGCTATGGCCGTCCGGCTCGCCGTCATTTCGGACCGGCATTCTCACCGCACCGGTCCCCGGGCGACTTCCGTTCGCTTTGCCTCTCGTGGCGCCTACGCCTTGCAGAACAACATTATTCTGTCCTTCTTCGTTGTCCTGGTCATATGTATTCTGGGCCGCCACCTCGCCGACAGCCTCCACGCGAGCGCGAAGGGCCTCGGGCGAATTATCCGGGATGGGGCACCAGAAGGCGTCGCTTTGCTCCTGGGCCACCGCACGGGAAGCCCGCTTGATCTGTTCTATCGTCTCATCAACCCGGTCCACGAATATGACTACCAGGTCGCCCGCCCGTGCCATTTCGAGAGCCTGTGTAACAGACTCCTCTTCCTCTTCGATTATGCTTACAGGCAACGACGGCTTTGTGCGGGCGATAGTCTCTGCTATCAGATGGGCCACTTCGCCCCGCTCTCGCCCCCGCAGGTCATCATCCTCGCGCACGATTACCCAGTCGAAGGTATGTGCCGCGACGACGGCAAGTTCCTGTATATCCGCATCACGGCGGTCGCCAGGCGACGCCACAACCCCGATTGTCCTGCGCGGCCGCATCTGCCTGACCGCGGCCTGCACTGCCTTGAGCGCGTGTGGGTTATGCCCATAGTCTACGATAACGCTCGCCTTGCCGACATTGAAGACGTTGAAGCGACCCGGTGCGGTCTTCTCATCGGTCTGGAATGTGCGAAGGCCGAGGCGGATCGATTCGATAGGCACGCCCGCGCCCCAGCAGGCAGCCGCAGCCGCCAGCGAGTTCTGTATCTGGAACGGTATGAGGCCGCTGTAAGTGGCGGGTATATCTCCTGCCCGCATCAGAATTGTCTCAGTTGAGCCTTCGGCCAGCACCAGGTTGCCGTTGTCTAGGTAAGCAGCTTTCCCGCCATTTGCGAGGTGCAACGTCATCGGGTGTGCCGTGCAGTCCATCGAGAAGAAGATGATGCTGCCTGGACAGTCCTGCGCCATCTCCGCGACGAGTGGGTCGTCGGCGTTAAGTACCCCATAGCCGTCCTTGCTGACACTTTCTATGACCACTCGCTTGACCCGTGCGAGTTTCTCGGGTGTCTCTATCCCTTCCAGTCCGAGGTGGTCATTGGCGACGTTCAGCGCAACGCTCACGGTTGATTTGTCCCACGCCAGCCCTGAGCGAAGTATGCCGCCACGCGCGGTTTCCAGTACAGCCACTTCCACCATGGGGTGCTGAAGCACAGCCTCGGCGCTCCTCGGACCGGAGCAGTCGCCTTTGACACGTCGCACGTTATTAAAATAGATGCCGTCGGTGGTAGTCATGCCGACAAACTTCTTCATCGTGGAATAGATATGGCCGATCATGCGGGTTACGGTCGTCTTGCCGTTCGTGCCGGTGATAGCGATTAGTGGTATGCGGGCGTTGGTCTGATCAGGGAAAAGCATGTCGATTATCGCCTCGCCCACGGGCCTTGACTTACCCTCAGATGGGAAAATGTGCATCCTCAGGCCGGGCGCTGCGTTCACCTCGACAATACCGCCACCCTGTTCATCCAGCGGACGCTTTATGTTCTCGCATACCACGTCTACACCGGCCACATCAAGCCCGATAGTTTGAGCAGCCAACACCGCCAGCGCCGCATTGTCCGGGTGTACTTCGTCGGTAACGTCGGTGGCCGTGCCTCCAGTGGATAGATTAGAGTTATCCCGCAAGAAGACTACCTGTCCCGGCGAGGGAACGGTCTCCCAGGTTAGCTCTTGCTTCGTCAAGGTAAGCTCGGCGGCGGCATCGGCCTTGATGCGTGTAAGAGCCGATCCGTGCCCTTGCCCTCTGCGCGGGTCCTCATTCACCATTGTCACCAATTCGCGTATATTGTGACGCCCATCGGCTACAACCTGAGCTGGACGACGTTCTGCGGCGGCAACCAGCCTGTCATTGACGACGAGCAGACGGTGGTCGCGGCCTGTTATGAATTGTTCAACGATCACGCGCGCAGAAATCTGCTGTGCGAGAGCGAATGCCTGCCGAACCTGTTCTTCCATCAAGAGATTGACACTGACGGCTTTGCCCTGGTTACCATCGAACGGCTTGATTACCACAGGCCCATCAATCGACTGGGCGACACCCCAGGCTGTATCGGCGTCATCTACAACCGAACCACGCGGCACAGGAACCCCTACCCGTTCGAGTAGCGTTTTAGTAAGCTCCTTGTCCGAAGCAATCTCGACGCCAATATTGGCCGTATATGATGTCTCGGCTGCTTGGATACGCCTCGCCAGCTTGCCGTGCCCCAGCTGTACGAGAGAGCCTTCGCTCAGTCTGAACCAGGGGATACGTCGCTTACGGGCCGCGTCCACTATGGCCTGAGTTGAAGGACCAAGCACGTTGTCTTCGGCAGTGGCGCGTATCTCATCAATCTTTTCGGAGATATCGAAATCGAGCTTCTGCCCCCCTGCAAGTTTCTCGGCGATCTCTACAGCAAGATATGCGGACATCTTGGCGGCTTCGGGGTCCTTATAATCGACTACGATCCGGTACTCGCCGTAACGCTGCGTCTGGCGAGTGCGCCCAAACCCAACATCCAGGCCTGCTAGTGATTGGATTTCGAGGATAATATGCTCGACTATATGGCCCATGTAAGTGCCTATCCGCATCCGCTCGAGGAAGCCACCCGGCCTGCCTTCCGAGCAGCGATGTTCCCACATGGTAGGGATGACTTCTACAAGCCTCTCGGTAAAGCCGGGTAGCTTATTCGAAGGCAGCTCCTCGTACTTGCCAATCTGAGCCAGGATCTCGAGGACTGGCCGGTATGCCCACATATTCGGCCCTGTAAGGACCTTGATTCGCTCGATCTTTATCTCATTCATAGCATTTTCCATTGTCACTCGCATGCTTACACAACTAAGCATGAATTGTACACTACCTGCGACAGGCCGTAAAGCAGCACATCTCGGCGTGCGTGTTGACACACAGGTGGCATGACCTGTGCTATCCGTGTAAGATGACAGGTGAAAACGAATCGCTGAACGGAGGATTATTATGCAAGTTGAGATCATATACTGCCAGGAATGAAACTACGGTCCACGTGCCGTCAGGTTGGCGGACGAACTTATTTCAGAATATGGAGATGACCTGGAAAGCATCAGTCTGGTGAAGGGCCGCAAGGGCATGTTCGAGGTGAGCGTAAATGGTGGCCTTGTTTACTCGAAGCGGGCAACCAAGCGCCACGCTGAACCAGGAGAGGTCGTGAAAACGATAGCCGCAAACAGATAAGCTCAGGATGCCCGCTTATAAGAAGTCCTCACTTCTTGACTGACTAATAGGCCTTCTGTACAATGATGCCAGTTTTCACAACGTGGTGAGAATTTGTACGGTCAAGTTAAAGAGGCCGCTCATAGTCAAAGGAGAATGCAGATGGAGACGCTAGATAAGATTGGCGCAGGGCAGACCGGCGGCAAGCAGAATGGCAGCGGTCAATTCGAGGTGCCAAAGGTGAAGCGCCCTACCCTTGAAGATATGGGCCTCTCAACTGGTAAGAAGGCGCGCCTTTACCGCTTTCTATATGAGCATGGGCCGGGTAATGGGACCATGCTCCTACTGCCCATCGATCAGGGGCTTGAGCATGGGCCAATCGACTTCCTCACCAACCCGGCGGCGCTCGACCCCGAGTTCCAGCTCAGGCTTGCCCTTGATGGCGGCTTCTCAGGCATCGTATTCCACATCGGCCTCGCCACCAAGTACATGAACAAATACGCAGGTAAGGTGCCGCTTGTGTTGAAGATAAACGGCAAGACGAACGTCCCTTCCGACTCGCAGGCCTTCTCTGCTCTCGACGCCACTGTAGAGGATGCTGTAAGGCTGGGCGCGGATGCAATAGGCTATACCCTCTATGTAGGCTCACCTAAGCAGGACCAGGACTTCCTGCAATTCAACCATGTCCGCCTGGAGTGTGAAAAGTACGGCATGCCGATCATTATGTGGGCCTACCCCCGAGGCGAGGCATTCAAGGCAAAGGGGGGGAACGACTCCCTTTACGCAGTCGATTATGCGGCAAGGGTGGGCCTGGAACTGGGCGCGGATGTCGTCAAGATAAATGTCCCAGACTACGGAAAACCGAGCGGCGACCAGCCCAAGCCTTATAATGAGATGGACCTCGGTTACGCAGGCTCGATCAGCAAGGTTGTGGCGTCCGCCGGGCGGGCGATGGTACTCTTCTCAGGCGGAAGCAAAGTCAGCGACGAAGACCTGATGACGAAAGCGCGAACAACTATTGAGAATGGCGCTACTGGCCTCATATTTGGCCGCAATCTCTGGCAGCGACCGATGGACCAGGCGCTCGCCATTACCGAGAAGATGGTGAAAATGCTCAGGGAGTCCTAAGAACGCCTTTCAAAACTGCTGCTATGTAGCCAATCGTAGGGGCGGACCCGTGTGTCCGCCCTGTTAGGGATG